>CAZRFC010000114.1:0-11209 GCA_964598975.1 uncultured Mycobacterium sp.
CACCTGTCCGGCGATGCCGTTATTGGTACCGAACATCGACCGCACGGCCAGCGACGTGTAGCCCAACTCCAGAGCCAGTTCGACGTCCTGGGTGATGTCGAGGCCGAGGCCGCCCCACTCCTGCGGAATGGCATAGCCGAACAACCCCATCGCCTTGGCGCTCTCGCGGATGTCCGCGGGTATGGCGTCGTCGGCGGCGATCTCGGATTCCCGGGGCAGCACCACCGAGCGAACGAACTGGCGGGTTTGGGCCAGAATCTGCTGGAAGTCGTCGTCGCTGACCACAGGCTCTGGTGTCATCAGCTCATCAAATACGATGACGACCAAAGGCGATCGGGAGGGTGATCGGATGGCGCTGCTGGCCGGACGGACCGCGATCGTCACAGGAGGGGCCCAGGGACTGGGTTACGCCATCGCCGAAGCGTTCACCGCCCAGGGCGCCCGAGTGGTGCTCGGCGACTTGGATCTGGACCGCACCCGCGAGGCCGCCGAGGAACTCGGCGGCTCTGGCGTAGCCCGCGCGGTGCGTTGCGATGTCACCTCGGCCGCCGAGGTCGACGCCCTCGTCGCCGCCGCGGTGGCTGATTTCGGGGGCCTCGACATCATGGTGAACAACGCCGGCATCACCCGCGACGCGACCTTGCGAAAGATGACCGAGGAGCAGTTCGACGAGGTGATCGCCGTCCACCTCAAAGGCACCTGGATCGGCACCAGGGCGGCCGCCGCGGTGATGCGCGAACAGGGCAGCGGCGCGATCATCAACATGTCGTCGATCTCGGGCAAGGTCGGCCTGGTCGGTCAGACCAACTATTCGGCGGCGAAAGCCGGCATCGTCGGGCTGACGAAAGCCGCCGCCAAGGAACTCGCCCACCTTGGTGTCCGGGTGAACGCGATCCAGCCGGGCCTGATCCGGTCGGCGATGACAGAGGCGATGCCGCAACGCATTTGGGATGCCAAGCTCGCCGAGGTGCCGATGGGCCGGGCCGGCGAACCCCGCGAGGTGGCGACCGTCGCCCTGTTCCTCGCCTCCGATCTGTCGTCCTATATGACCGGCACCGTCCTGGAAGTCACCGGGGGGCGGCATACATGACCCGGCCGTCGGGGATGTCTAGCGCCGTCATCTGCGAGCCAGTCCGCACCCCGATCGGCCGCTACGGCGGAATGTTCAGATCCCTCAGCGTCGTGGACCTGGCGGTGGCCGCGCTGACCGGACTGCTGCAGCGCACCGGGGTCCCGGATGAGGCGGTCGACGACGTGATCCTTGGGCACTGTTACCCCAACCCGGAGGCGCCTGCCCTCGGCCGGGTGGTGGCACTGGACGCCGGCCTTCCGGTCACTGTCTGCGGCATGCAGGTCGACCGTCGCTGCGGGTCGGGGCTGCAAGCGGTGATCAACGCCTGCATGCAGGTGTCGTCCGGGGTGAGTGATCTGGTCATCGCCGGGGGTGCCGAAAGTATGAGCAACGCCGCGTTCTACTCCACCGACATGCGGTGGGGTGCGGGAAGTCGCGGGGTGCGAATCCACGATGGGCTAACCCGCGGCCGGGTGACCGCCGGCGGCCGGCACTATCCGGTGCCAGGAGGCATGCTCGAGACCGCGGAGAATCTGCGCCGCCGGTACGGCATCACCCGCGCCGAACAGGACGAGCTTGCGGTGCAGTCCCATCAGCGCGCCGTAGGCGCGCAGCGTACCGGTGTGCTGGCCGAGGAGATCGTCCCGGTGGTGGTGACCAGTCGGGCCGGGGAGCAGATAATCGACACTGACGAGCATCCCCGCGCCGACACCAGCGTTGAATCCCTGGCGAAGCTCAAAGCCGTTCTGGCTGAGCAGGATCCGGATGCCACCGTGACCGCCGGGAACGCCAGCGGCCAGAACGACGCCGCTTCGATGTGCATCGTCACCACCCCGGAGAGAGCCGCCGAACTCGGACTGAACCCGTTGGTGCGACTGGCGTCCTGGGGAGTTGCCGGGGTGGAGCCGAAAGTGATGGGTATCGGGCCGGTGCCTGCCACCGCCGCGGCCCTATGCCGCGCTGGACTGCCGCTCAGCGAGATGGATGTCATCGAACTCAACGAGGCCTTCGCCGCCCAGGCTCTCGCCGTCATGCGCGAGTGGGCCTTCACCGATGCCGACCGGCAGCGCACCAACATCCACGGGTCCGGAATCTCGTTGGGCCACCCGGTCGGTGCAACCGGCGGACGGATGCTGGCCAGTCTTGCCCGCGAACTGCACCGCCGCGAAGGCCGATACGGGCTGGAGACCATGTGCATCGGCGGCGGACAGGGTCTGGCCGCGGTCTTCGAGAGGGTGACCTGATGTCCCTCCGCGCATCGAAAGTGCGCACAGATCGCTGGATCTGCCGAAATCTCGATCTGTCCGCACTCTCGGCGGGGGCGCCATCGTGACGCGGCTGGCCCAGACGTTGGGCCTTACCGATTTCCAGACCGAAATCATCTCCACGGTAAGGCGTTTCGTAGACAAGGAGATCATCCCCAACGCCCAGGAACTCGAGCACTCCGACACCTACCCGCAGGACATCGTCGACCAGATGCGCGAGATGGGCCTGTTCGGCCTGATGATCCCCACCGAATACGGCGGACTGGGGGAGTCGCTGCTGACCTACGCGCTATGCGTGGAGGAACTCGCCCGCGGCTGGATGAGCATCTCCGGGGTGATCAACACCCACTTCATCGTCGCCTACATGATCCGCCAGCACGGCACCGACGAGCAGAAGCGCCGTTTCCTGCCGCGGATGGCGACCGGGAAGATCCGCGGTGCGTTCTCGATGTCGGAACCAGACGTCGGATCCGACGTTGCCGCTATCCGGACCAAGGCGACCCGGCACCCCGACGGCACCTACACCCTCAATGGGCAGAAGATGTGGCTAACCAACGGTGCCAGTTCCACGCTGGTGGCGGTGCTGGTGCGCACCGACGAGGGCGCCGACACCGCGCACCGGAACCTGACCGCCTTCCTGGTCGAAAAGCCCAGCGGCTTCGGCGAAGTCGCACCGGGGCTGACCATTCCCGGCAAGATCGACAAGCTCGGCTACAAGGGCATCGACACCACCGAACTGATTTTCTCCGGTTACCTCGCCGCAGCCGACGACGTACTGGGTGGCGAACCGGGGCGCGGGTTCGCACAGATGATGGACGGCGTCGAGGTCGGCCGGGTCAATGTGGCGGCCCGTGCCTGCGGGGTCGCACTCCGGGCGTTCGAACTCGCGGTGCGCTACTCCCAACAGCGCTACACCTTCGGCAAGCCGATCGCGCAGCACCAGGCCATCGCCTTCCAACTTGCGGAGATGGCCACCAAAGTCGAGGCGGCACATCTGATGATGGTGAACGCGGCGCGCCTCAAGGACTCCGGGCAGCGCAATGACCTCGAGGCCGGGATGGCGAAGTATCTGGCCAGTGAGTTCTGCGCCGAGGTGACACAGCAGAGCTTCCGCATCCACGGCGGCTACGGCTACTCCAAGGAGTACGAGATCGAACGCTTGATGCGCGATGCCCCGTTCCTGTTGATCGGCGAGGGCACCAGCGAGATCCAGAAGACCATCATCAGCAAGAGACTTCTCAACGACTACCGGATGTGACCATGACGACCGACCGCCAGGCTGAATTCCGAACCACATATTGCCGGATTTGTGAGTCGTTGTGCGGCATGGTCGCCGAAGTGGACGACGGCCGGCTGGTCTCGCTGCGGCCCGATAGGGATCACCCACTCTCGGCCGGATTCGCCTGCCAGAAGGGCATCGCGTTCACCGAGGTGGTCAACGATCCGGACCGGGTCACCACCCCGCTGCGACGGCGTCGCGACGGATCCTTCGAGGAGGTCGGCTGGGACGAGGCACTGTCCGATATCGCGCGGCGACTCAGTGAGATCCACCGGCAGCACGGCTCGGAGGCGGTCGGCTGGTATTTCGGCAACCCGGGTGCCTTCAGCTACTCGCATCTGATGGCAGTGGTGTTGTTCGTCAACGGCCTCGGGTTCGGCACGCACCTGTACACGGCGTCCTCCCAGGACACCCACAGTCGGCTCATGGCAAGCCAGCTGCTGTACGGGATCCCCTCGGCGGTGCCGATTCCCGACCTCAACCGCACCGAACTGCTCGTCGTCATGGGCGCAAACCCGGTGGTGTCCCACGGCAGCGTGCTGACGGCCCCGCGGATCAGGGACCGGATGCACGACGTGGTCAAACGGGGCGGCCGCGTCATCGTCATCGACCCACGCAAGACCGAGACCGCCGCGCAGTTCGAATGGCTCGGTATCGTCCCCGATACCGATGCACTGCTGCTGCTATCCCTGTTGCAGGTGATGTTCGAAGAGGACCTGCTCGACCGGAAATCAGTTGGGGCGCAGGCCGAGGGCCTGGGCTGGCTGGCCGAACAGTGCGCGCCGTTCACCCCGGAACGCACCGAAGCCGCCACCGGCATACCCGCCGACACCACCCGTGGCCTGGCCCGCGACTTGGCCGCGACCCCGCGGGCCGCGATCTACGGGCGGATCGGAACCTGCGCCGGAAGATCCGGCACGCTGACCTCGTACCTGATAGACGCAGTCAACCTTGTCGCCGGCAACGTCGACGTCCCCGGTGGGTCGGTCTTCGGATCCTTCGGCGTGCCGGGCGAGGGCTGGGCCTTCACCGCGCTGGGTGCATTCCTGCGCTTCGACTATCGCCGCAAACGTTCCCGGGTAGGCGGATTCGGCTACCTGGTCCACACCGAGCCCGCCACCATGCTGGCCAAGGAGATCACCACTGCGGGGGATGGCCAGATCCGGGCGCTGTTCGTCAGCGCCGGCAACCCGGTGCTGTCGGTCCCGAATGGGGCTGAACTCGCCGAGGCGATGCCGGGACTGGAATTGTCGGTGGCCCTGGATTTCTATCTCACCGAGACCACGGCAGAGTGCGATTACGTCCTGCCCGTCACAACGATGTACGAGCGCGACGACTTTCCCCTGCTGTTGCAACCGTTCCATGCGACGCCGTTCCGGCAGATCACCGAGGCCGTCGTGCCGCCGCAGGGACAGGCACGCACCGAGTGGCAGATCGTCGATGACCTGATGCGCCGGCTGTCCACCCGATCACCGGCGTTCGCCGCGGTCGCGGTCGCCCGGGCAGCCGTAGGGCTCTTCGGCCGCCAACTCAGCCCGCGGCCGCTGGTCGACACGCTGATCCGGATCGGCCGCGGAGGCGATTGGTTCGGGTTGCGGCGCGGCGGGCTGTCCTTCCGGAATCTCGCTGATAGCCATCCACACGGCGCGGTCCTCGGGGCGGATTTGCCCACCGGCACGCTGGGTCGTGCTGTCGCCTACCCCGGTCGCAGGATTCGACTGCGGCACAGTGAGATCGCCGCCGAGATCGACGAACTGAACCGTAGACCCGAACCGGTGGGCTTTCCGCTTCGGCTGATCGGCATGCGGCAAGCGCGTTCGGAGAATTCCTGGATGCACAACTCGCCTCTGCTGATGCGGGGTGACCGCGGGCCGCGGGCCATGTTGCACGCTGAGGACGCCCGGCGGCGCGGCATCGCCGAGGGTGACGAAGTCGCGGTGCGCTCCCCGTACGGAAAGATCGAGCTGCCCGCGACGCTCACCGAGGACATCGTCGTCGGTACCGTCGCGATTCCGCACGGTTGGGGCCACAACGGAAAGGGCGGTTGGCGGGTTGCGAACAACGTCGGCGGCGTCAACGTCAACGAACTGACCTCCAACGACCCCGAGGATGTCGAGGGACTCTCCGGGATGGCCTGGCTGAGTGGAGTTCCTGTCGAGGTGGAGCGCACATGACCACCGACCCCCGCGATTTCGGCGCGGTTGAGACCGCGGGGCGCAGGAAACCGCGCCGAAGTTTCGATGAGTTGGGGTACTACCTGCTTGCCGGGGCGGGCGGGGAGGGGCCATCGACCCTGATGCAGGAGGCCCGCCGTGGCGAGGAACTCGGGTTCGGTACCGCGTTCCTCTCCGAACGCTGGAACGTCAAGGAGGCCGCTTCGCTTACCGGTGCGGCGTGTGCGGTCACCGAACGCGTGCAGATCGCCACGGCCGCAACCAATCCCAACACCCGCCACCCGCTGATCACCGGCTCGTGGGCCACCACCATGCATCGGCTCTCAGGCGGGCGGTTCACGCTGGGGGTCGGCCGCGGTATCGCCGCAATCTACGGGGCGTTCGGCATCCCACCGGTCAGCACCGCACAACTTGAGGACTTCGCGGTGATGATGCGCCGGCTCTGGCGCGGCGAAGTGATCGTCGGCCACGACGGGCCGATGGGCAAATACCCGATCCTGGTTCTCGATCCGGCCTTCGACGAGGACATCCGACTGGCACTGGTGGCGTTCGGCCCCAGGACCCTGAAACTCGGCGGGCGGCTCTTCGACGATGTCATCCTGCACACCTACTTCACTCCCGAGACCCTGGCCCGATGTGTACGCACCGTCAAGGACGCCGCCGAACAGGCCGGCCGCGACCCAGCCGCCGTCAGGGTGTGGTCGTGCTTCGCCACCGTCGGGGATCACTTGCCCGAGGAACTGCGAATGAAGAAAACGGTGGCCCGGCTGGCCACCTATCTCCAGGGTTACGGCGACCTGATGGTCACCACCAATGACTGGGATCCGGCTGTTCTGCAACGGTTCCGGGCGGACGCGGTCGTTCAGTCCATCGGCGGGGGGATCGACCACAAAGCCACCGCAGAACAGATCGAACACATCTCCACTCTCATCCCCAACGAGTGGCTTGAACCCGCGGCGACCGGTTCGGCGCAGCAGTGTGTGGCACGGATCCGCCGCGAATTCGACTACGGCGCCGACGCGGTCATCATGCACGGGGCGACTCCGGACGAGTTGGAGCCGGTGGTCGCGGAGTACCGCCTGACGGCGCACTGAGCCGCTACTGTCACGACTGTGGCAGCAAGTGATTCCCGAGAAGTGGTCATCGAAGCGACGCCTGCGGAGATTCTCGACGTCATCGCCGATGTCGAGAACGCTCCGTCGTGGTCTCCGCAGTACCAGCACGCCGAAGTGCTCGAGGCCTACGAGGACGGTCGGCCCAAGCGGGTCAAGATGAAGGTCAAGGCCGCCGGGCTGACCGACGAGATGGAGGTCGAGTACAGCTGGAGCGGGAACTCCGCTGGTTGGACGCTGATCAACTCCAGTCAACTCAAGTCCCAGGACGCGACGTACACGCTGAGTCCCGCGGGGGACAAGACCAAGGTCCGATTCGACCTGAAGGTGGATCCGTCGATCCCGCTCCCAGGCTTCTTGCTCAAGCGCACGCTCAAGGGGGCCATGGAAACCGCGACCGACGGACTGCGCAAGCAGGTCCTCAAGGTCAAGAAGGGCGGTTAGCGCTCAGCGAGCCGAGTCGGCTGATCGCCTCGTCGAGGGTTTCCGCACGCTTGCAGAACGCGAAGCGCACCAGGTGATTCCAAACCTCCGGGGTCCCGCCGCGGTCGCAGAACGCCGACATCGGGATGGCCGCCACACCGGCGCGGTGCGGAAGTTGCTCGCAGAACTGCGCGCTGTCGTCATAGCCCAGCGGCCGAGGATCTGCACAGATGAAATAGGTGCCGGCGCTGTCGTGTACCTCGAACCCGATTTCGGTCAGCGCGGCGGCCAACTTGTCCCGCTTGCCCTGCAGGGAATCGCGGAGTCCGTCGACCCAGGCGTCCTCGTGGTCGAGCGCGTAGGCCACGGCCGGCTGGAACGGCGCCCCGCCGACATAGCTCAGGTACTGCTTGGCCGCCCGCACTCCGGAGATCAGACTCGGGGCCCCGCAGGCCCAGCCGATCTTCCAGCCCGTGCAGTTGAACATCTTGGCAGCGCTGGAGATCGTCACGGTCCGCTCGGCCATGCCGGGATAGGACCCGATCGGCCGGTGGGTGTGGCCGTCGAAGGTCAGCCGCTCGTAAACCTCATCGGAGATCACCAACAGGTCGGCGTCGACGGCGACCTCGGCAAGGGCGCGGCCTTCGGCGTCGGAGAGCACCATGCCCGTCGGGTTGTGGGGAGAGTTGACGATCATCGCCCGGGTACGGGGCGTAATCGCCGCCCGCACCGCGTCCACGTCGAGCGCGAAGCCCCGCCCGTTCGGCACCAGGGGGACCGCCACCCGGTGGGCTCCGGCCATCGCGATGTTCGGGGCGTAGGTGTCGAAATAAGGCTCGATGACGATGACTTCGGAGCCGGGTTCGACCAAGCCGATGACGGCCGAGGCGATGGCCTCGCTGGCGCCGACGGTGACGAGCACCTCGGTCTCCGGGTCGAACTCCTGGCCGTAGCGCCGACGGCGCTGGGCGGCGATCGCCTGTCGCAACTCCGCGATCCCCGCGCCCGGCGGGTACTGGTTGACGCCGTCGGCGATTGCCTGACGTGCGGCCTCCAGCATGGCCGCCGGACCGTCCTCGTCGGGGAAGCCCTGCCCGAGGTTCACCGCGCCGAGGCTGGCGGCTAAGGCCGACATCTTGGCGAAGATGTTCACCGAGAAGGGCCGCAGGCGCTCAACCGTCATGGACGACGAGCCTAATGACCTCGCCGAGCTTCGCTCCAGCGTCACACCGGCCGCCGGGGCCGCGCAGCGCGACGGTCGGCGGAGGCTGAGAACGGCTCCCAACCAACAGGTTGGCCGGGGAGATTGTTACTGTTCAGTAGCAAGGAGCTAGGCTCCTACCCGCACCCCGTACCAATTACTTCACGAGGGAAAAACCATGTCCGAAGAAGCCTTCATCTACGAGGCCATCCGAACCCCCCGCGGCAAGGGCAAGAACGGCGCCCTGACCGAGGTCAAGCCACTGAATCTGATCACCGGCCTGATCGGTGAGCTGCGCTCGCGCCACCCCAACCTCGACGAGAACATGATCAGCGACGTCGTACTGGGCTGCGTCTCGCCGGTCGGCGACCAAGGCGGCGACATCGCCCGCACCGCGGTCATCGCCGCGGGCATGCCCGACACCGTCGGCGGCGTCCAGCTCAACAGGTTCTGCGCCTCCGGCCTCGAAGCCGTCAACACCGCTGCTCAGAAGGTCCGCTCCGGCTGGGACGATCTGGTCATCGCCGGTGGTGTGGAGTCGATGAGCCGCGTGCCGATGGGCTCCGACGGCGGCGCCATGATGGCCGACCCGGTTACCAACTACGACGCCTTCATCGTTCCGCAGGGTATCGGTGCCGACCTGATCGCCACCCTGGAGGGCTTCGACCGCGACGCCGTGGACGCCTACGCGGTGCAGTCCCAGGAACGCGCCGCCGCGGCGTGGTCCGGCGGCTACTTCGCCAAGTCGGTCGTTCCGGTGCGCGACCAGAACGGTCTGCTGATCCTCGACCACGACGAGCACATGCGCCCCAACACCACCATGGAGAGCCTGGGCAAGCTCAAGCCCGCCTTCGAGGGTCTGGCCGCGATGGCCGGCTTCGATGATGTCGCCATGCAGAAGTACCACTGGATCGAGAAGATCAATCACGTCCACACCGGCGGCAACAGCTCCGGCATCGTCGACGGCGCCGCCCTGGTGGTCGTGGGCAACGAAAAGGCGGGCAAGGCCAACGGCCTGACCCCGCGCGCCCGCATCGTCGCCACCGCCACCAGCGGTGCGGACCCCACGATCATGCTCGTCGGCCCCACCCCGGCTGCTCTCAAGGCGCTGGACCGCGCCGGGCTCAAGCCCGAGGACATCGACCTGTGGGAGCTCAACGAGGCCTTCGCCTCGGTGGTGCTGAAGTTCCAGAAGGACCTCAACATCCCGGGCGAGAAGCTCAACGTCAACGGCGGCGCCATCGCGATGGGCCACCCGCTGGGCGCCACCGGCGCCATGATCACCGGCACCATGGTCGACGAACTTGAGCGTCGCGGCGCCAAGCGCGCGCTGATCACGCTGTGCATCGGCGGCGGCATGGGCGTTGCCACCATCATCGAGCGCGTCTAGGGCTCCGGAACTCTCCGAGAAAGACTGAGGTAAGCGAAAAACCATGGCAGAAAACACCATTCAGTGGGACAAGGATGCCGACGGCATCGTCACCCTGACCCTCGACGACCCCACCGGTGGGGCCAACGTGATGAACGAGCATTACAAGGAATCCATGCACAAGGCCGTCGAACGCCTTATCGCAGAAAAGGATTCGATCACCGGTGTCGTCATCACCTCCGCCAAGAAGACCTTCTTCGCCGGCGGTGACCTCAAGGGCATCATTCAGATCACCCCGGAGCACGCCGGTGAGGCGTTCGCCGAGGTCGAGGAAATCAAGGCCGACCTGCGAAAGCTCGAGACCCTGGGCGTGCCGGTCGTCGCGGCCATCAACGGCGCCGCCCTCGGCGGCGGCCTGGAGATCGCCCTGGCGTGTCACCACCGCATCGCCGCGGACGTCAAGGGCAGCGCCATCGGCCTGCCCGAGGTCAGCCTGGGTCTGCTGCCCGGCGGCGGCGGGGTGACCCGCACCGTGCGGATGATGGGAATCCAGAACGCCTTCGTCAACGTGCTGTCCCAGGGCACCCGGTTCAACCCGAAGAAGGCCAAGGACACCGGCCTGGTCGACGAACTCGTCGGCAGCGTCGAGGAACTCGTCCCGGCCGCCAAGGCGTGGATCAAGGCCAACCCCGACAAGCACACCCAGCCGTGGGACGCCCAGGGCTACCGGATGCCCGGCGGCACCCCGTCGAGCCCCGCGCTGGCGGCCATCCTGCCGTCGTTCCCGTCGCTGCTGCGTAAGCAGATCAAGGGCGCGAACATGCCGGCCCCGCGGGCCATTCTGGCTGCCGCGGTGGAGGGTGCGCAGGTGGACTTCGACACTGCCAGCCGCATCGAGAGCCGCTACTTCACCGAACTGGCCACCGGTCACGTCGCGAAGAACATGATCCAGGCGTTCTTCTTCGACCTGCAGGCCATCAATGCCGGCGGCTCGCGTCCCGAGGGCATCGGCAAGACCCCGATCACCAAGATCGGTGTGCTGGGCGCGGGCATGATGGGCGCCGGTATCGCCTACGTGTCGGCCAAGGCCGGTTTCGACGTCGTCCTCAAGGACGTCACCCTCGAAGCGGCGCAGAAGGGCAAGGGCTACTCGGAGAAGCTGGAGGCCAAGGCTCTCGAGCGGGGCCGCACCACCAAAGAGAAGTCTGACGCGCTGCTGGGCCGGATCACCCCGACCGGCGACGCCGCCGACTTCAAGGGCGTCGACTTCGTCATCGAGGCCGTCTTCGAGAACCAGGAACTCAAGCACAAGGT
>CAZRFC010000115.1:0-11196 GCA_964598975.1 uncultured Mycobacterium sp.
GTTCCGTCCCCCTGAAGGATGCGTAGGGACTGCCCTATCAACTCGTCCTCGGCGTACCCGGTCATGGCGCAGAAGGCCGGGTTGCAGCGTTGAACGAAGGGGCCCCCGTCGAAGTCGGCGTCGGTGATCACCATGGCGTTGTACATGTGCTCGAAGGCGGCCTCGAGCACCACGTGGTCAGAGAGGTTCCACACCGCCCCCTCGCGTGCCATCCCGCCTCCAAACAGGGATGCCGCACCGGCCATTCGCCGGATCGTTGCTCGATTTTAGCAATCATGCCAATTGTCCAGTCAATGGTTTAAAACCACTTGATGCTGCAATTTGCCCGAATGGGGTGTAGGGGTCCTGCCGCCTCAGAACGTGAGCGTGGGGAAGAACGAGTAGTCGACACAGCCGTTGATGGTTTGGCAGCCGGGAAAGAACGGGGGCGGTACCGGCCATGGCGGCGGTGCCGGCGCGGGTGTCGGGGGTGTTGACGGGGGCGTGCCCGGTGGCAGTTTGGGGGGCAGGCCCGGGAACGGACGCACCGGTGGCGGAATTTGAGAACAGCCCGGGTTGCACATCCACCAGGTGTCGTCCGACTGCTGAAAGCACACGGAGTAGCCGTACCAGGGTTCACACTGCCTGGTGTCGTCGGCGCGGGCGGACACCGGCAGGCAAATCGGCAGCGCAGACATGGCCGCGGCGACGACAACCGCCGCAAACCTCTTGTGGCGCATCACTCGACCTTGTTTCCCTTCTTCAAGTCCACATCCCGGCTCGGCTGCACACGCTTCGGTTCGCCCGGCATCTTCGGATAGTTCGGCGGATACGGCAGATCCCCTAAGCCCCGGTCGGCATCGGCATCGGCCATCGCCAACAAACCCTCGATCGACTGGGCGCAGGAATCCATGTCCGCCATCGGGTCACCGCGCTCGGCGACCAGCGCCGGCACCGTGGCCATCGTGTAGTCGTCCGGGCTCTCGGCGGAAGCGAGTTCGGTCCACGTCAGCGGAGTGGACACCGTCGCGATCGGGGTCGGCCGCACCGAGTAGGCGGCGGCGAAGGTCCGGTCGCGGGCGTTCTGGTTGTAGTCGATGAAGATCTCCGAGCCGCGTTCCTCCTTCCACCACGCCGTGGTGACCAGTTCGGGGGCGCGGCGCTCAACCTCGCGGGCCAGGGCGATGCCGGCGCGGCGCACGGCGACGAAGTCCCAGTCGGCGCTGATGCGCAGAAAGACGTGTATGCCGCGGCCCCCGGAGGTCTTCGGGTAGCCGACCAGACCGAGTTCGTCGAGCAACGGTTTGAGCACCTGCACGGCGACGGCGCGGGCCTCTGCGAAACCTGTTCCGGGTTGCGGGTCCAGGTCGATGCGCAGTTCGTCGGGATGGTCGGTGTCCGGGCAGCGAACCTGCCACGGGTGCAACGTGATTGCGCCCATCTGGGCGGCCCACACGATCGCCGAGGGATGGGTGACCATCAGTGCGTCGGCGGTCCGCCCGGACGGGAAGGAGACCCGGCAGGTCTTGAGGTAGTCGGGATGCTTCTGCGGAACCCGCTTCTGGTAGATCATCTCCCCGTCGATGCCGTCCGGGAAGCGTTGAAGATGGGTGGGACGGTCCCGCAACGCGGTGAGCATCGGCCCGGATGCCACCGAGCGGTAGTAGTCGATCAGCGCACCCTTGGTCCCGGCGGCACCCAGCTTGGGGAAGAACACCTTGTCGCGGTTGGTGATCCGCACGCTGACGCCGTCGACGTCGATGTGCTCGGCAGCATCGCTCACCCGTCGAACGCTACGCGGATGCCCACGAAAAGGAAGGGGTGCAGTATCAGTGATCCAGCAGGCTGCGCAGCATCCAGGCAGTCTTCTCGTGGACCTGCATACGTTGGGTGAGAAGGTCCGCCGTCGGCTCGTCGTTCGCTTCGTCGGCAATCGGGAAGAGCTTGCGCGCCGTGCGGACCACCGCCTCCTGGCCCGCCAGGAGGTCGCGGATCATGTCGGTGGCGCTGGGCGCGCCGTCGTCCTCGGTGATGCTGGTCAACCGGGTGAACTCGCGGTAGCTGCCGGGCGCCTTGGCGCCCAGTGCCCGGATGCGTTCGGCGATGAGATCCACGGCGAGCGCCAGTTCGTTGTACTGACCCTCGAACATCAGGTGCAGGGTCTGGAACATCGGGCCGGTGACGTTCCAGTGGTAGTTGTGCGTCTTCAAGTACAGCGTGTAGGTATCGGCGAGAAGGTGCGACAAACCCTCGCAGATGCGGGCTCTGGCCTCGGCGTCGATTCCATTGTTGATGGTCAGATCGGCATCAGTGCTCATAGCGACTCCAACGGGGTGTGGGCTCGATGACTTTCCGGTTCTCGAACACTGAGCCTATCCGCTGACAGCGCTACCCGGGCCGGAGCCCCGTGGGCCGTGAGAACCCTCACCGCAGCAGCGCGGAAATCAGGCCGTCGCGATCCGAAGGCGTCGGCTTGGGTAGCTGTTCGAATGTGCATGACTGCGGGTCGCGGTCCGGCCGCCACCGGTTGAACTGCGCGATATGGCGGAATCGGTCCCCTTCCATGTGGTCGTAACGGACCTCGACCACCCGCTCGGGCCGCAGCGGGACGAACGACAGATCCTTGCCGGCGTTCCACCGGGATTGCTCGCTCACGCCGCTGCTCTGGTTCGCCCACTGCCAGGGGTGCTCATCGAAACCGGTTGCCAGTGGCTGCAACTCGGCGAAGAGTTCCTGCCGGCGGGCCATCGGGAAGGCGCCGATCACCCCCACTGGGGCCAGGGTTCCGTCGCTGCGGTAGAGGCCGAGAAGAAGCGATCCGATGGCGGTATCGCTGGACTTGTGCGGCCGGTAGCCGGCGACCACGCAGTCCGCGGTCCGTTGGTGCTTGATCTTGAACAGTGCCCGCTTGTCGGGCAGGTAGGCGACGTCCAACGGCTTTGCGATGACGCCGTCGAAGCCCTCGACCTCGAGTTCGTCGAACCAGCGTTGCGCGGTCGCCAGGTCGGTGGTTGCCGGGGTGAGGTGAAAGGAGGGGCCGCACCCGGCAAGTGCCTCGACCAGCGCACTGCGACGTACGGAGAACGGTTCGGCGCAGTAGTCCCGGTCACCGAGTGCCAAGAGGTCGAAGGCGATGAACCGGGCCGGCGTGGCCTCGGCCAACATGCGCACGCGGGACTGCGCGGGGTGGATCCGCTGTTGTAGTGCCTCGAAGTCCAACCGGTCATCGGCGGCGATCACGATTTCACCGTCAATCACGCATCGCTCCGGCAGTTCGGTTCTGGCTGCCGCCAACAGTTCCGGAAAGTAGCGGGTCAGCGGCCGCTCGTTGCGGCTGCCGAACTCGACGTCGTCGCCGTCCCGAAAGCAGATCGATCTGAAGCCATCCCATTTCGGCTCATAGCTCGCACCCTCGGGGATCACCGGCACGGACTTCGACAGCATCGGCGACACCGGGGGCATCACAGGCAAGTCCACTAGTTCATTGTGCGGTACGTCCGCGCCGTAAATTCTTTCCGATGCAGACAACCACGGGGGCGGGCCGGTTCGCCCCCAGCCCGTCGGCCGATCTGCACATCGGCAACCTACGTACGGCGGTGCTGGCCTGGCTGTTCGCCCGGTCAGGCGGACGGCGGTTCCTGATCCGGGTCGAAGACCTCGACGACCGCACCCATCCGGAAATCGCTGACCGGCAGTTAGCCGACCTCGCCGCGATCGGGGTGAGCTGGGATGAACCGCCCGAGTGGCAGTCGCAGCATCCGCAGCGTTACGACGCGGTGATCGCCGGCCTGGTCGAACAGGATCTGGTCTACGAATGCTTCTGCAGCAGAAGGGAAATCCTTGAGGCGCCCCGGGCGCCGCATGCCCCGGAGGGGGCCTATCCGGGGACCTGCCGGGACTTGTCGACGGCGCAGCGGGCCGAGCGGCGGGAGTCGGGTCGGCCGCCGGCGCTGCGGTTGCGCGCCGATACCCACGAGTTCACCGTCACCGACCTGGTGCACGGCCGCTACAGCGGGGTGGTCGACGACTTCGTGCTGCGCCGCGGTGACGGGGTGCCGGCCTACAACCTGGCCGTCGTGGTGGACGACGCGCACTCGGGCATCGACCAGGTGGTGCGCGGAGATGATCTGCTGTCGTCGTCACCGCGACAGGCCTACCTGGCCGTCCAGCTCGGCTACCCGCAACCGGTGTACGCCCACGTCCCGTTGGCGCTCAACGACGAGGGCAAGCGACTGGCCAAGCGCGACGGGGCGGTCACACTGGCCGAACTCGGCACCGAGCGGGCCTGGGCGCTGATCACCGGATCACTCGGGTGGCCGGCCGCCGACATGGCCGAACTGCTGGACCGCTTCGATCCCGCGGCCCTGCCGCGTGAGCCGTGGATCTACCGGGGTTAGACGGTGAGTTCCTGCTGCCCCCACGGTGATCCGTAGGCGGTCAGCAGGTCCAGGAACGGCACGGAGTCGAAGGCCTCCGGTCCGAGCACACCGGCGCCGCTCCAGACCCCGGTGGCCAGAAGTTCAAGGGCGACAACCGGATTGATGGCGGTCTGCCAGACCACGCACTGGTGGCCGTACTCCGCCATCGACCACTCGTTGTCGACCACGTGGTAGAGGTAGGTGGAACGCGGCTTGCCGTCCTTGCCGGTTCCGGTGACCCACAGGCCCGCGCAGGTCTTGCCGCGCATCTTGGGCCCCAGCGTGGCCGGGTTGGGCAGACAGGCGGCCACCACGTCGCGCGGACTGACCTCGACCGGACCATTCGCGGAGCCGACGGTGACCTTCTCGGTGCGGTCCAACCCGAGTTTGTGCAAGGTCTTGAGTACGTCGATGAACTCCTCGCCCAGGCCGTACTTGAACGTGACGCGCTTGCAGTCCACCCACCGCGGCATGAGCAGCACTTCCTCGTGCTCGACGTTGACGCACTCGACCGGGCCGATACCCTCGGGGAAGTCGAAAACCTCCGGCTCGCTGAAGGGTTCGGTGACGAACCAGCCACGGTCCTTCTCCCAGATGACCGGCGGATTGAGGCACTCCTCGATGGTGGTCCAGATCGAGAACGACGGCGCGAAGTCGTAGCCTTCGACGGAGAGGTTGGCGCCGTCGCGGGTGCCCAACTCGTCGATGTCGCTGAACAGGTGGTCGGCGGCGTAGCGGGCGAAGACGTCGGAGAGTCCGGGTTCCACACCGCATCCCACGAGCGCGAGGCGGCCGGCCTGCTTCCACTGGGGATCGGCGATGAACTGTTCGTCGCCGAGTTTGACCCCGGTCAGTTCGTAGGGCTTGTCGGGGTGGCGCTGGGACAGGCTCATCGCCATGTCCATGTAGTCGGCCCCGCCGGCCAGTGCGCCGTTGAAGATCGGCATCACGAAGCGGGGGTCGACGGCGTTCATCACGTGGGTGATGCCGTGCTGGCGGACCAGGGTCGCGACGGCGTCCTCGGATGAGGCGTCGACCCGGGTCGCGGTGAACCGGGGGTCGCCGACCGCCTCGGCGGCCTGCTGGGCCCGGTCCTGGTCGTAGTCGGCGACGACGATCTGCTCGAAAAAGTCGCGCCGCTTGGCGATCGCACAGAACGCCGCGCCGACACCGCCGGCGCCCACAAGAAGAATCTTCACCCTGGCAACCTATCCCGCACCGGCCGATCCTGCTCGGACGAACCTCACACCGTTACGTTGAGGGTTTCCATCCCGCGCAGGGTGACGTGCGGCTTGTAGGCGGGTTCGCCGTCCATGCGGGCGTGCGGGAACCGTCGGGTGACCGCGGACAGCGCGACGGCCGCCTCCAGCCGGGCCAGCGGCGCGCCCAGGCAGAAGTGCGGGCCGAGCCCGAAGGCGTGGTGGCGCACCGTCGCCCGTTGCGGGTCGAACTCGTCGGGACGTTCGTTGGCCGCCGGATCGCGGTGCGCCGCGGCCAGCAGCAGCATCATGGTGTCGCCCGTGGGAACCGGCACGCCCCCGACGGTCATGTCCTCCCCGGCGACCCGGCCCACCAGTTGCACGGGCGGGTCGTAGCGCAGCGTCTCCTCGACGATGGCCGGCGCCCGGCCGGCGTCCCGGCTGAGTCCGGTCCAGGTGTCGGGGTGGCGCAGCATGGCCAGCACCGCGTTGGCGATCAGGTTGACCGTCGTCTCGTGTCCGGCGATCAGCAGCAGGTTGCAGGTGGCGATGATCTCGTCCTCGGTGAGTTGATCGCCGGCCTCCTCGACGGCGATCAGCCCGGACATCAGGTCCTCGCGAGGGTCGGCCCGGCGCTGCTCGAGCAGTTCGCGCAGGTAGCCGCGCAGCCACAGCCCGGCCTCCAGTCGCTCGTCGAAGCCCTGGGTCTGACCGGTGAAACTCAGGAACGGGTCCAGACCCTGGGCCAGCAGCGACGAAGCCCAACTGAACTGCTCCTCGTCCTCGATCGGCACGCCGAGCAGTCGGCAGATGACCGCGACCGGAAGCGGATAGGCGAGGTCGGAGATGACCTCGAAACGCCCCGCCGCGGCGACGTTGTCCAGCAACCCGTCGACCAGTTCGGTGATCCCGGGCTCCAGGGACTTCACCACCCGGGGGGAGAACGCCTTGCTGACCAGTCGGCGCAGCCGGGTGTGGTCGGGCGGGTCGAGGAACAGGAAGCTGGGCGTGCCGAATGGCCGGAGGTTCTCTCCGGCCGCCAGCGCACGCTGGGCGACGGTGGACTTCATCCGGTCACTGCATGAGGCGGGATTGCGCAACACTTCGCCGCAGTCGGCGAAGGAGGTGAATACCGCCAGGTTGGATTCCGGCAGTACCAGCGGGCCGCTCTCCCGGAGTTGCCGGTAGATCGGGTATGGGTCGGCGCGGTGGCGGGGGTCGAGCAGTTCCTGCAGCAGCGGCTGCGCAGCGGTCATTCGATCAGTGTGCCTGGCCTCAGGGCACCCGGGCCTTGCCGCACCCCGGCGGCACGCTCGGACCGGCGGCCAACTCCCGGGCCAACGACGGCGCTTCTTTCTGAAGCTCCACGACCGGCGGCAGGGACAGCCGCACCTCGAAGGCCAGATTCCCCTCCCCCTTGCCGTCCTTGCAGACCAAGCCGACCCGCGAGCCGGCACCCTTACCGAACTGCGCTTCGAAGGCGTCGCGGATGGAACGCGATGACAGTTCCCGATCCGATGCCCGCGCGAACAGCGGATTGAGTACCGCATTGGCTTGGCTCGCCAATGTCGTTGCGATGCCGAAGTATTCGGGTGGGGTGACCCCCGAGCAGGTGCCGTGGGCGTACCACTCGTGGGTGGTCATGAGCGCAGAGTCCGACATCATCGACTTCAGGTTCGCCTCAAGATCTGCCGGCAGCGGGACCGGGCTGCGGGACCGATCCGGGGTACGCTTGGGTACGTCGCAGTACTGCTCGGTGGACGGCTGGGGCCACAGGCCGTGCAGCACGAAAGCCTGCCCCATCTTGGGGACGTGCCCGGACCGGCAGCCGCTGTTGGAGGGCTCCACCTGGCACAGCGACGGCGCCCAGGTCACCACCAGCAGGCTGGAGGTGCTGTCGGCCTGAGATGGCTGCGGCCGCCGATCAAGGACGAGCAGGCTGAAGGCGACAGCCGCTGCGGCCACAACCGCCAGAGCGGCCGAGACGGTCAGTACGGTGGCGTCGCCTCGCTTCATGCTGCGCTATTCAACAACCTCGCAGCGGCAGGCGGATAAAGTTGGCCCCCTCGGGGGGCCACGAGTCGGAGATTTGGTGAACGACGTCGACCGCTGGTTCGACCGCGCCGCGCGCCGGACCACCCAACCGGTGTCCCTATACCCCAGCCTGCTCACCGGACGGGTCTTCGGCTACCTGCGCTACCGGCTGCGGTATCCACTGCTGATCGCCACGATCCGGTTCGCGGTGCATGTCGCCGAGTTCTTCATCCTGCTGTCCAGCCTCGGTGGTGTCGCGGCCTTCACCGTCATGGTGCTGCGGGCCGGGAGTCTGCTGATCTCCGGAGGCTGGTGGGGCCTGCTGGAGGTCATGCGGGAGCGGCTGCGGCGCTTCGCCGATGACGGAAACCGGGACGCCTCCGGGTATGAGATCGGCCGCTGGCTGGTGTTGGCGGGGGTCCTGGCCGTACTGACGATCGCCGCCGGCGCGCTGGTGTTGGCGTTATGGAACCCATCGGGCACCGCACCGGTGGCGCGGCTGTACGCGTTTCTCATCGTGGTGGAGTTCGCGATCGACCTGCCCGTGCGTGTTGTGCATTCCGGTGTGTACGCGACGCGGCGGGTCTACAAGCCGGCCTGGTCGATGCTGGTGCCAATCGCGGTCCAGTTGATCATCCTGGGTTTCGGCTTCTATCTGTACCCGTCGGCGGCGATCGTCGTCGCAATCGTGGTGTCCAACGCACTCGGCATCTGGATCACCCTGCACTTCACCCTCGAGGTCTACCGGCTGATGGGGCTGCGTCCACAGATCGCCGGACACTGGTGGCACTGGTGGCACAACCTGCCTCAGATTCCGCCGGGCTTGGGAATCTCGACCACACTGTCAGGTCTGAGTCTGCGGATCGACGCACTGCTGGTGTTGGCGATGGTGGGTTTCTACGGCACCACCACCCGCACCTTCGACCTGACCGCCGGCCTCACGTCGTGGGCCAGGATCGACGCCTTCCAGTTCTTCTATCTGATCCTGCCGCTGTTCCGGGGCACCTACGAGAGCGCCGGGCTGTTCTACTTCGATCTGGTGCGGTTACGCCGCACGCCCGCGCTTCGCGAGTTTCAACTGGCGTTCTTCCGCCGACTGTTGTGGACCGCGCCGGCCGTCGCGCTGTTCTTCTGGTCGCTGGCGGCCGTCCTGGGTGTGACCGTCATGCGTGACGTGCCGATCAGCTTTCTGCTCGCCCTCATCCCACTTTTCCTGCTGCGCAGCCTGATTGGCGTCTATCAGATGCGGCTGTTCGCCGAAGGCCGCTTCGAGGTGCACATCGCGACCCTCGGACTGCTCGCAGTGATGCTGTGGCTGGTGTGGCTCAACCCGAACCCGGCCGGGGATCTGCTCCAGATCACCGCGGCCATGATCGTTCAACTGATCGTTCTGATCAACCATCAGCACTTCCGCGACCGACGCGATCTCCCGTTGCCCGCTCTGGTTCAACTGGGCGAGTGGTCCCGGGCCCGGTCCCGGGAACCGGGCCCGACCGTGGCCGGATCCGTCCGCATCCCTGCTTCCATAACACCCAAGCAGAAGTCGGCCGTCATCGCTGTGATGCGTGAGACCTTCGACGGCACTGGCCATTTCGCTTATGGTTCATCGACCTCGGTGCTGTACTACCAGCGCCGTTCCGGCCAGGACCAGCCACCGGTGCACCTTGCCCTGGTGGAGCGCACCGGGGGTGCCGCCGGCCACGGGACGCCCCTGCCCGAACAACCTCACCCGGGTGATCCCGCGGAACTGAACTCGATATTCGGGTCGCTGTTCCCCGACGGCAACGTGTTCGACACCCGAACGCTCTCCGGCACAACGGCCATGCGTTCCCTGGACCCGGCGGTTCTGGCCGGCGCGCTCCAGTCGGCGCTCACCGGACTTGATGACGGCGCTCCTGTGGTGGCGGTGTCGGGCCGATGGTTGACGCCGATTTATCGGAAAGGTGTGCTGCGACTGATCTACGTTTTACCCCCGGATCCCGACCCGGCATCCCTGAAGTCGTGGCGGGAGGCGGTGCGACGCCATGGTTGATCCGATTGATGTCGCGGGCAGCCTGGCCGACCCGAGCATCTACGACGAGGTGATCCTGCACATCTTCGACAAACGACGCCAGCGCGGACAGGCCTTCGCCGAGATCGCCTCCGGCGTCAGCTATTTCGACACCGCAACCAAGAGACGCTCACTGTCCCGGGCGCTGGCCCACAGCGTCGCCGCAGGTCAGTACCGCCCGCAACCGGTGGATCTGTGGTTCCTGGAGAGCAAGGGCAAGACCCGGGCCGCGCACCTGCCGGCCTTCACCGACCACGTCGTCGGATCGGCTCTGTATCAGCTTCTCTCGCGCAACGCCCGCTGCTACGGACTTGCGGGGGTTTACTCCTACCTACCCGGAATCACCAACGCCACGGCGATGCGCGACCTGGCGAACTTCGTCCGCGCACATCGGAAACGAGTTGGCCCGAGCGGACCGCCGCTGTACGTCCTGCAGTCGGACTTCGAACACTACGGCGACGGCCTGCCCGTCGGCCCGGAAGCCCCCTGGTGGCCGCTGCTCCGGGAGGTCGCAGCCCTGGGTAGTCCGAACCATCGACTTCCCGAAAGTGTTTGGGAGTTGATCTGCGCGCTGCTCCGGCCGGTCGTCCGCGACCGTGACGGCGCGGAGTTCACCCGTGTGTACGGCGTACCGATGGGCACTCCCCTGGTTCCGCTGCTGTCCAATCTGGCCGCCGTGCCGATGGACCGGGCGGTGCTGGGGATCGACGGGATCTTCTACGCCCGCTACAACGACGACTTCATCCTCGCCCACCCGGATCTGGATGCGCTGCACGAGGCCGACACCCGGATAGATCAGGCACTGGCCGGTTTGGGTGTCCGGCGCAAACTGGCCAAAGAAGTCCGCACTGCGCTCAGCGCGACCGGCGTTCCCGCCGCCGGGGATCCGGCGTATCGCGGAGCCAACCGGATCGACTGTCTGGGTTTGTCGGTCAGCCACGCCGGCGCCATCGCCGTGGGACCGCACCGGCAACGCCGGTTCCTCACCCGGGTGGCCAGGCGGATCGACGGGGCGGCCGCCGGCCTATCGGGGCTGCCGGTTTCCCAGCGCGGCCGCCATCTGGTGTCCGCCGTCAACGTTATGCTCGATACGGCTAGTCCATTCGCGGTTCCGGGACTTTCGGCACTGCTGGACAGCACCACCGATCGGGGCGTGCTCAAGGACCTGGACTTCCGGATCGCCCGCAAGATCGCCCAGGCCGCCACCGGGCGGTCCGGCGTCCTGGGTTTCAGGCAGTTGCCGCCCCGCACGCTGCACGAAGTGATGGGCCTGGTCTCGCTGGTCCGGTTGCGCAATATGCGGTAGGTGCGGTTGCATTTCCCGTGGAGGGCGCGGATCCCGCCCGCGGGCGGCAATTTCCGAACGAAGGACCACAGAGGCTGCGGCTTTCGGTCCTTCATTTTTTCGTTTTCCCCCGCGCCCTCCACCCCATCGAGACTGCGCCCAGATCGCCGAAATGGCCTCAGACTCAAGGGGTCGCTGCAACACCTGACGGTTTCGGAGGTGTTGTTCGGT
>CAZRFC010000116.1:0-6613 GCA_964598975.1 uncultured Mycobacterium sp.
GATGCTTTGGGAGCGCGCGAACATGGGGTCGCGAATGGGTCGCTTCAGCAGAACGTGGGCTCGGATCCATCCGCATCATCAGGAGCAGAGATGTCCCTCCGGGGATGGAGAGATTTTGAGGAATTCGCGCTTGCACAAAGTGATTTCTCCACGTTCATGTTGGACGGCCTCGTGAAGGCCTTACTTTACGCGTTCAGCAAGCGATGGTCTTGGCATTGCTATCTCCACTTGTCGGGGCGCCTCACTTCGATTCCTTTTCGGTCTTGAACTATATCCTGGAACTGAAACTTTGCTAGGATCGTCGCATCGAGAGCAGTGAAGGGCCTATGGGCGAGTTCCGTCAACTCTTTAGGGAACTTCCTTGCACTCGGAGGGAAGACCAATTTTCTGCTGATGCCGGGCTTCAAAGTGCTTAGTAATTGCAAAGTGGGCCGTTGGTCAGTGTCCCCTGTCACCAGTAGGACACCTTCAAGTTTCCCTAACAGCGCATCGCTTATGATGTCAATGCCTATCTTGACGTCCGTCTCCTTCTCTTGAAACCGCGTAAAAAGGTTCCTGCACTGTGATTCGCATAGACAATCGCGCTCGGCGATCTTGCCTTGAATCAGGTTGACTGGAGTGCTCGAGAGAGCACGCCAATAGGCTTCTTGACGTGTGCTGATTTCTCGACTACGCGTGGTCTCTTTGGATCTGCTCGTGTAGTAGTTCACAAAGGCCAAGGTACTGCCTCTTGGCTTCAGGGCATCACACATGGCGTACAAATCTAGCCAATAGTAACGCCGCCATCCCATTCGTTTCATCCCGTAGAAGAGATTGAAACCGTCTATGTAAGCACCGTAACGCATCTAAAACAAACAGCCCCCGGTCGATTCGACTTGGGGGCTGCGATATCCGTCCAGTCGAAGCCAGACGGAGAAGTTAATCCTACTCTACCATGTAGGGTCATCTGGGTCAAATAGCTCAAATGGGTCAATAGGGTCACCTGGCTCACCCATGCACTGTCCAGCTGGATGGAGCTGTGGGCTATGGGGAAACGTAGCCTGTTGATTCCGACTTTTGCCGACTACGATCCCACCAACACCTCCCAGCCACGGCCCACCACCTCGAAATAACGTCAGAGATCGAGGAGATTTACAGCAGCACTCTAAGCTGTTAGACTTTGACAGAAGCTGCAGAAACGCACAGGAAGCTGGGACCGAATTGTTGCCATGAATGACCCCATCATGTCCATTCGCGACGTTGCGCAGGTCCTGAAGCTGGCCGAGAAGACCGTCTACGCGATGGCAACCGACGGAGATCTGCCTGCCTTCAAGATTCGGGGACAGTGGCGTCTGCGGCGAGTGGACTTCGAAATCTGGCTCGCCATCCAGGCGAGCGGAGTTTCGTTGAGTCAGTCGAGCGTGCCAGCGACCCAGGTGGACGCCGCTGAGGCGCCGCGTGCCATGGCACTGGCAGAGAATAAGGAGGGCCGTAAGATGGCTGAGCGACAAAAGGCTGTTTCTGATATCACCGAACGCGTTGCTCAGGATGAACTTCACTATCGCTTCGTGAAAGCTCTTGGGCCGGAGATAGTGAAGTCGCACGCGGACTTCACCGAGAAGCCCTTCGTGATGGAGCTCAAGCCGCCGCTGCCCCAGCGAGTTCGGCTCTACATCTACAACGCTACCCGACCGCCTGGTGGCCGGCCGCAGGGTGAGCACAAGATCCAGCTGATCTTGCCCGGCCAGTCACGCGGTCAGCGGGCTTCCTTCGACAACGGCGACGGCCGCATCGTGCTGCTCGCCGGTTACGCTGCCGAGGAGGATATCTTCATTTTGTGGGACGCCGACCTCTACACGGATTTCGCTTGGTCCCGCAACGTCCAGGTGAAGGTGGAGACTATCCTCGAGGCCTGCGCAGGCAAGATCGCTACCCAGGCTCGCCAGCTGCGCCCACCCGGTGGCGCCGCGGTGTTCGAGACGGTGCTTGCGACCCAGCCTCGCATGCTTGCAGAAGCGATCGAGAAGCGTATGAAGCTCACGATCGATCGCCTGACGGGCGAGTAGCTTCATGCGGGCACTCTCCGACCTGCCGCTCAAGCAGGCATACCACAAGCCCGAGGACGACATCGCTCGTGAGTTCTACCTTCCGTGCATGGCTATTGCCTTGACCTATGATCGCGCGGTTGGCTACTTCAGCAGCGCAATTTACGCGCTCGCTTGGCCCAGCCTCCGCGAGTTCGTGGACCATGGCGGAAAGATACGGCTGGTCTGCTCGCCGGTGCTCACGAATGACGACGTCGCGGCAATGGCTCAGGGCTATGCGGCCCGTGACGAGGAGCAAGGCGAGATGCTCAAGGCCGAGTTCCAGCGCCTGGTGACTGCGCCGGGCACGGTCAAGCCCGCGAAGGTATTAGCGTCGCTGGTGGCGCTCGGGGTAGTGGATTTTCGGGTCGCCTGGGGCGACGCGCCGGGCGACCAGGCGCGGCGCCTGTTTCACAACAAGCTGGGCATCTTCCGAGATGCTTCAGGCAATGCCGTAGCCTTCAAGGGCTCGATGAACGAGACCTGGCTCGGCTTGGCCAACGATGGCAACCTTGAGTCGGTCGACGTGTTCCTAAGCTGGGGCGGCGAGCGCGAGGGCAAGCGCGTCACGGACGAGGAGAGCTACTTCAACCGCCTATGGGAGAACCGTTACCCCGGCGTCAACACCGTGCCGCTGCCTGAGGTGGCTCGTGAGGCGCTGGTAACGGCCTCCGACCCTGAGCATTGGCGCGAACTAGTGGAGGAGATTTGCATTGAGCTCGATACGGATGAGGGCGCGCCGGAAGAGCAGCCCGATGGTCGGACGCCTCGCCCCCACCAGGTGGCCGCGCTTGAAGCCTGGAAGGCGCGTGGTCGGCGAGGAATCTTCGAGCATGCCACGGGCTCGGGCAAGACCTTCACGGCGCTCTGCGCGATCAGGGACGCCCTTGAGCAACAAGAGGTGGTGCTGGTCCTCGTGCCCAGCGACCTGTTGCTGCGTCAGTGGGCAGCTAAGCTTCGCGGCGCGTTTGATGGTCGGGACATGCGCCTGCTGGTCTGCGGCGGCGGCCATGCCGATTGGCGCCAGGAGGGTCGTCTGCGGGCCTGGACCCGCCGCAACGCAGGCGCGCCGCGGATCGTTTTAGCGACGCTCCAGACGGCCGCCTCGCCGGAGTTCATCCAGCAGTGCCGCGGCGGGTCCCACCTGTTCATGGTGGGCGATGAGGTGCACCGCCTGGGCGCGCATTCGACACGCCGGGTGTTCGAAATCGAGAGCGGGGCGCGGCTGGGCCTCAGCGCGACGCCGCGCCGTGTCGGTGACCCCGAGGGCACGGACTCGGTCCTCGGCTACTTCGGGGGGGTGGTGCCGCCAGTGTTCACGCTGTTCGACGCTATCCAGGCAGGCACGCTCACGCCGTACGCCTACCACGTGCACCGCGTGACCCTGAGCGCCGAAGAGCAGGCGCGATGGAACGGTATTACCACGGAAATCCGCCGGCTCTACGCCGAGTCGCAGGGTGCGAAGGAGGCCGCACCCAACGTCGAGCAGCGGATGAAGCTGCTGTTGATCCGGCGGGCCCGCATCGTAAAGGGTGCCGAGGCCAAGGTGGATGCCGCCAGGGCGATCGTGACGGCGCGCTACGAGCGGGGCCAGCGGTGGATCGTTTACTGCGACGACCAGGTGCAGTTGGCTCAGGTACGAGACGCACTCCGAGCCGCTGGCTGTCGCGACGTCATGGAGTATCATACCGCCATGTCGGGCGATCCCGAGCGCACACTCGGGCTCTTCGAGGCTCACGGCGGAGTGATCGTTTCGATTCGCTGCCTCGACGAGGGGGTCGACATCCCTGCGGTGTCCCACGCATTGATTCTGGCGTCGTCCAAGAATCCGCGTGAGTACGTGCAACGACGCGGGCGCGTGCTGCGCAAGGCCGACGACAAAACCCTCTCGCACATTTACGACGTGCTAGTGACGCCACTCTTCGAACCCGATGTGCCCCCGGCGCTCGCGATCTTGGAAGGAGAACTGTCACGGGCTATAGAGTTCGGCTCGCACGCCGTGAACCCCGGGTGCATTACGGATCTGCAGCGCCTCGCGATTGAGAACGGCATCGACTGGAGGACGTTGACTGAGGCTGGCGTCGAGGATGACGAGGAAGAAGGGGACGACCATGAAACCGAAGATTGAGGATCAACTGCAGGCGCTGCTCGATACTATCGAGCGCCTGCGCGCCGAGAAATTCCGGCACTTGGATGCTAACTTGGTGCGCGAGTTGTTGCAGCTTCATGCCGATAGCGCCACCGACGGCGAGCGCCTGCGCGCTGCCGAGCAAGCGGTGGAGCGGTGGCTCAGCAAGGAGGAGGGCAGCCATGTTGCGACTTAAGGCGCTTCATGTCCAGGACTTCGGGCCCTTCAAGGGCCACCAGACCATCGAACTCTCACCGGAAGACGGCGTCACAGTCGTCTATGGGGCGAACATGCGCGGCAAGACCTCGCTGCTGAACGCCATCCGATTCGCGTTTTTCGGCAAGGTGGTTGGGCGCGGCACGAAGCCTGTGGCGCTGCATTCGGTGAGCAATCTTGAGCAGGTACAGCAGGGCAAGTACGGTTTCGAGGTGCAGATCGAGTTCGAGTACGAGAACCACCACTACAAGCTGACGCGCCAATGCAAGCCCCGCACGTGCGTCGTGACGCCCGCGAGCGACAACGACTACCTGGTCGACTATTACCTGGAGAAGGACGGCGCTGTGATGGGTCCCGAGCAGGCCAAGGCCGGGCTGCTGCGGATCTTGCCTGAGCAGATCTCCCGCTTTTTCCTGTTTGATGGCGAGCTGCTGCAAGAGTACGAGGACCTGCTGAGCAACGCGTCCGACATGGGCCGGCGCATCAGCGAGTCGATCGAGCGCATCTTGGGGGTGCCCGTGCTCACGTCGACGCGGACTACACTGTTGTCGCTCAAGGATCAGTCGGAGCACCGTGAAGCGACGGCCGCGCAGGGCGATCAGAAGACCCGGGTGTTCGGCAACCAGTTGTCGGATCTGCATAGCAAGCGAGCAGCGCTCAACCATGATCTGCATCGCCTCGAGGGCGATCTCGACACGATGCGCGCGCAGAAGGCGGCGCTCGAGGATGCGATGAAGAAGAAGGAGCGTATCGCGGCGCTCCTCGATAGGCGCGACAGGCTTGAAGTTCAGCTAAAAGAGATCGACGCCCGTCGGCTTGCCAAGCAGGGCGAGTTGCAGCAGGCCATGGCGGGCGCGTGGACCACCCTACTGGCCGACCTCATCAAGGCCAACATTCAAACCCTGCGGGCGTCGGAGTCGCACCTTCAAACCGAGATGTTGCGGGCGGAAGTGCTGCGCAGCCTGCATACGGACGCCGAGGCGGAATGCCCGGCGTGCCTGCAGCAGGTGACGTCGGAGGCCAAGCGGCGTATCGAGTCATCGGTCCATGCGACCAACGAGGTTGAGCGCGTGGCCAAAGAGCGGGAGCTAGTCGGCGTGCGCCGCAAGCTGGAGGCGCTCGATCAGTATGCGGGCGCTGGCCGGGGCGAGCTATTGCGAGTGCGCTGGGACGACGTCGAGGAGGCCAAGATCGACTACGCCGCCAAGAAGGCCGACCGGGATGAGATTAGGAAGCAACTTGAGGAGGTTGACGAGGATTCGCTGCGCAAGACCAAAGCGGACTTCGAGAGCACCATTCGGCAGATCCACGTGCTCGAGAAGGGCGTCCAAGCCACGCGCGAGCACATTGAGCATAACAAGGTCGACGCCGAGAAGATTCAGCAGCGGCTCGACAAGCTGGCTGGCGCCAACCTGGGCGTGGAGCGTAAGCGCCGCGAACTGTTTACCGATCTGCACCAGCTGTTCGACGAGGGCGTGCAGGTGTACCGGGAGCAGCTACGCAAACGCGTCGAAGAGGATGCCACAGCGCACTTCAAGGCCATGACCACGGAGCCGGATTACGCCGGGCTGCGCATCAACGACAGCTACGGCCTGACCATCGTGCATAAGGACAAGACCGACATCCCTGTACGCTCGGCGGGCGCAGAGCATGTAGTGGCGCTGAGCCTTGTGGGGGCGTTGCAGAACAACGCGCCCCTGCGTGGGCCCATCATCATCGACTCTCCGTTTGGACGCCTCGATTCCGAGCATACTCAGAACGTGGTGCGTGCGTTGCCGGCCATGAGCCAGCAGGTGGTGCTGCTAGTGTATGACAACGAGCTGCCGCCGGACTTGGTACGCAAAGAATTAAAGTTCCAGCTGCGCGGCGAGTGGGAACTCAAGCGGTGTAGCGCTCGCCACACCGAGCTCGTCCCCCGAAAGGATTAACGTCATGGCCACCGACAAAACTACGATTGGGATCACCGCTGCGAATGCCGCCGCCCTGGCGGAACTCGTCGGGGGGCGCTTCGGTTCCGAGCTAGACGCCGCGAAGTTCGCGATGGCGTACGCCCTCAAGGCCGGCGTCACGAGTGGCAGCACAGAGGGCGCCCAGACCAAGTGGAACCAGGGCAGCGTCGATCCGGACGGCTCGCTGCGCGCGCTAATCGAGGCGTTGTGCCCGCGGCCCAACGAGCCCCAGCGACACATTGATGACCACCAAAACC
>CAZRFC010000116.1:6623-11086 GCA_964598975.1 uncultured Mycobacterium sp.
ACAACCGAGCCCTATCGACTGATTGAGCACCTCATGAACGAGGGCATTCGCCGGCTCGCCGCGAGCAGAGCGGCTGGGGTAGACCTCTATGAAGTCCTTTTCCCCGAGGCCTCCTGAGAAGGGCGAAACCGGACCTTAGCGAGACAAGGCAGGCACGTCAGCCCTACTCTTTCGTGGCTAAATGTTCCTTCGGCATCAGCGATCGCACGTCGTCGAACGAGACCGCACCGAGGTCCAGGCCGCTGCGTGCCAAGATCTGGAGCACCTCGGAGTGCACACGCTGGACGGTACGCTCGCCCGAATGGAGGGCCTGGTACGCAACCTGCACGAGCTGCTTGGCGTCGCACACGGATGATGGGGGCAGGCGAAGCTTTTTAACGTCCGTCGGCCTCTTCTGCATCGACATTATGACGTCGAAGTGGGCCACGCCCTCTTGTTCGGCTCGGCCCTTGTAGCCCTTGTGGCTCTGCTGCTTGCGAGCCAAGGCACCGGCATCTTCGATCTCAAAGCCGGCGCGTTGTGCTGCAGCTTGGATTGCGCGCCAGATCGCGGGATCCGTGTTGTGGAAGACCAGCGTCGCCCAGGCGCCCGGCTTCAAGACGCGGTGGATCTCGAGCATCGAGGCAGTCATTAGGGCCTCGTAGTCCGCCACGGTTTTGCCGCCCCGAGCGACATCACGGGAGCGATTGACTACTGCCTCTTCGTGCTCGGGAGTGAGACCGCCCAGCCACGACTCCCAGATGAGGTTGCAGTCAGCGTAGAAGAGGTTCGAGCCGAATGGGGGGTCCGTGAACACATAGTCGACGCTGGCGTCGGGGATTCCAGTCAGCTGGGTGGCCGAACCAAGGCGAACGGCCGGCAACGGCGCTTCGCGTGCGCCCAGCGCTTCGTAGTAAGAGCGCAACTGGCGAATCTTGTTCCGCATCACCTCCAACACGTTTGTCTCGGACGACAGCTGTGGGATGTATAAGGTGCCCGTTAATGGGCGTTGGCCGCCTCGCGCGTTGAAGCGGCGCATGCGGGTGCCATGCCAGGCCGTGTTGGTGAACGCGAAGGCCAGTGCCGCACGCATGCAAGGATTCTCGACCTTCTGGATGCGTGCCCATAGCTTGGCGAGCGCCCGAAGGTTCCGAGGTGTGTAGAAGTCCTCCACCCGCTGGATGCCCTGCAGGTGCAGTGCCGAGCGGATGTACATCTCCCGTGCGGCATCCACCTTCACGCTGGGATACCACTCCTCGATGTCGCCGCTGATGCTGCGCTCCAGGAGCGCTAGGTCCTCCTCGGTGGGCGCCCGCAGAACTCGTCCACCCTGAGTACGGGTGTAACTGAGCAGCACAGGGCGGTTCCCGGCGTACTTGAGGCCATGCTTGGAGCATTCGCGGCGGCAGGTGGGGCACGATATGACCCTAGGCATGCGCCCCGTTGCTTGGTCAATGGCTTCCCAAATCGAGAAATGAGCCTCGCAATGGGGGCAAATCGCGTCGCGACCCCACAGCGTGTAGTGAAGGTAGCCGCGTCCGTCGCCGTCCGCGCAGGCGTAGAGATCCCGAAACTGGGGCTCTAGCTCTCGCGCGATCTCATCGAACGTTCGCTGCAGTTCCTCAGGGCTGCGCGGCCGGGTATGGTTGTAGGCCAGGTGCGTTGCCGCCACCGAGAGGTCGCTTAGCACTGCGCGCCGGCCAGCCAGTTGGGCCGCCACGCCCGTCATGCCAGTGCCGCAGAAGGGGTCCAACACGACGTCTCCGGGCCGGCTGAAGTGCTTGATGAAGGGAACGATTGCCTCCGGTGGCACCTTGGTGTGATAGCTGTGGGCGTTGTAGAGCGCCGTGTTTCGCTGGCCGCAGACTACGCGGGGGGCCTCGCCCCGCACCTGAGGAGCCGGCCGGGCAAGCTCCAAAAGGCTGAGCACCTCCGCGTCGCTCGCTAGATAGCTCTCGGCAACGCAGCCGTGAGGGGAGGCCACCGGCTCATACCCGCGGGCGGAGCCGGGCCCATCGCTGGCCGCGGACCGCCCAGACCACTTGCTGCCAACCGGCTGGAACAGCTCGCCGCAGAGGGCTTTAACCGTCTGCATAGAGACCCCGGAAAGCGAGGTGCCTGTCTTCAGCAAGCCACGCACCAGCTCCGAGAATGCCTCGTCGGTGGTGAAAGGCTCCCGCTGCATGGTAGCAAACTTCGTCAGGGTCGCCCGGAGATGCTCTTCCGGGGCTGGTCGCGGCACCATGCTACGGCGCGAGCCCCCGCGTCGCAGTTCGATGAGAGCGTCTAGAGAAGCGATGTCCTCTTTGGCCTGCCGACCCTTCACGCCCTTGATCGAGGGGTGGAGCTTATCCAAGCCAACGGCGTGGCGCACCTCCAGGCCAGCGTCCCCGAGGGACTCTTGGATGGCGCACCAAACCGCGTCATTCGAGTTATTGAACTGGAGGGTGGCGTAGGCGCTCGGCTTCATTACCCGCGCTACCTCACGGAACGCCTCCGTCATCAGGCGCTGGTAGTCAGGCAGCGTCTTGCCACCCGCGCTCGGGGAGCGGTGCTTGTTCACCACAATCTCTGCACCCTCGTCGGTGAGTGAGCCGAGCCAAGCGTCCCATAGGAGGCTGCTGTCAGCATAGAAGATGTTCGAGCCGAAGGGAGGATCCATGAAGACGTAGTCCACGGATCGGTCCGGCAAATGCGAGAGGTCGGTTGCGGACGCCTGCACCACGGCCGCCCGGCCTCGAGGCGAGCCGAGATGCTCGAAGTAACGGGCAACGTCACGTAGCTTACGTTCCAGAAGGCTCCCAACGTTCCACTCGTAGCGTAGTGACGAGACGTAGAGGGTTCCGGTCATCACGTTGGTAGGCCGCTTCACGTTCCATTGGTAGCGCTTGGAAGCCCGGTTGACTATTCCCGTAAAGGCGAAGAGCAACGCGGAGCGCAGCCGTTCGTCTGGCTCCGCCTGGATTGCATGGCGGATGGCAGCCAGCGCGTGGAGGTTGCGCTTGGTATAGAAGTCGGCCACGCTTTTTACACCCTGGGCGGCATGGCCCTGCCGCCACATTTCGCGGGCAGCGTTGAAGGGGACCTGCGGGATCCAATGCAGGATCTCGCAGGCCTCGGCCCGCTGGATCAGTTCAAGCTCGGCGATCGTCGGTGGATGTGCGACCCGGGCGGACGGCCCCTTGACGTTTGTCTCGACCGGACGCTCACCGATCCAGCGCAGGACGCGCTTCTTGTAGGCGTGCTGGCAGGACGAGCATCTGACCAGGTCCAGCACTACGCCAGTCTCTGGGTCGCGGGCGCCCTCCCAATAAACGATCTCAGTGTCGCATTTGGGGCATTGGAAAACGTCGCTCCATACGGTGTACTCATTCCGTGTGCGCTCGCCCAGCTTGCCTGTCTCATACAACCAGCTCAAGGTTGGACGTACGCGGGCCATGAGGCTGGCGGCGGCCTTCCTGAAGGCCGCCGGGTCGCAAGGCGTGGTATAGTTGCTCGCGATATGCACAGCGGCAGGGGATAGATCGCTGAGGACGGCATTGCGGCCAGCCATGAGGGCCGCGACGCCGGTCATGCCGCTGCCGCAGAACGGATCAACCACCAACTGACCCTCGCTGGTGTGGTGGTGAATGAGACGCCCGATCGCCTCGGGCGGCGCCTTGGTGTGGTAACTGTGGGCCCGGTATGCCTGGGAGTTCTTTCCAGCGCGAAGTCCCTCAGGAAACGGGGGCGTGTCATCTGGTGGCCCCGCCGCCGCGGCGGCGGCCAACACCACCTGCTGAAAATCGGGGGCTAGATCCCGAGGGAAGGTCACACGGGCGGCCTCATCTTCACGGCGGATGGCAGACACTATGGTCCGCGCCTTTTCTGGCACCGCGGTCACAACGTCAGGGGGCAAGCGCCCCGCCGCAACACGAAGAAGATCAGCAGGAATGTCCAGTGCTCTGGCCAGCGCTTCGAACTGGTCATCCGAAGGCAGGCGCCGGCCACTTTCCAGAAGGCTCATGTACGACTTGGTGACCCCTAGCTCGGCGGCAAGGGCCGTCGAAGTTAGTCCTTGCTCTTGTCGTCGCTCGCGAATTAATACACTGAAATTGTTGCTCATCGCATCACCGTTCTAGTCAAGATTCAACTTTCAAGCCGTTTTTCACATCGGCAAGACGCACCCAATGGGGGAGCTCTGGGTCTTACTGGGAAGTATAGCTTCATGTTTACTGCTTTTGTCAACACAAAAGACCGCCGCATGGCACGAATTTTTGTTATCGTTGCCGTCTTTTCAGCAGCTGAGTAAGAAGTCTCGGTTGAGCGCTGCTAAGCAGTGGCACTTAGGCAAAGACTTTTTCAAAACCCGCTAAGAAAATCGTTCTCTGGTAGAGAGTGAGGAGTACGCCCCTGGCTAGGCTGGATTATCTCAGAAAGGAAGACTTTAGGATGAGCCAGCTGTTCTGTTATGAGCTTCGGTTTGAGAACGATAGGAGGCTCTG
>CAZRFC010000117.1:0-11080 GCA_964598975.1 uncultured Mycobacterium sp.
CGACGGGGAGCGGGCGGCAGCGGCGCGCGGTCGCAGCATCGTGGTGCGCTGTCTGGTGACCGCGATGCGGCATGCCGCCCGGTCGCGCGATATCGCCGAGTTGGCCATCCGGTTCCGGGACAGGGGCGTTGTGGGTTTCGACATCGCCGGTGCCGAAGCCGGGTACCCGCCGTCGCGGCATCTGGACGCTTTCGAGTATATGCGCTCCAACAACGCGCGCTTCACCATTCACGCCGGCGAGGCGTTCGGCATCCCGTCCATTCACGAGGCTTTGGCGTTCTGCGGAGCCGACCGGTTGGGTCACGGCGTCCGCCTGGTCGACGACATCGAGGAGTTCCCGGACGGCACCGCAAGTCTGGGTCGGTTGGCCGCGCTGGTGCGTGACAAGCGGATTCCCCTGGAGATGTGCCCGAGCTCGAATGTTCAGACGGGTGCAGTTGCCGCTATCGAGAAGCATCCCTTCGACCTGCTTGCCCGGCTCCGGTTTCGGGTCACCGTCAACACCGACAACCGGCTGATGAGCGACACCACGATGAGCCGCGAAATGTCGCTTCTCGTCGACACGTTCGGCTACGGGTGGAGTGATCTGGAGCGCTTCACCATCAACGCGATGAAGTCGGCGTTCATTCACTTCGACGAGCGGTTGGCCATCATCGATGAGGTCATAAAACCGCGCTACGCGGTGCTCGTCGGTTAGAACGGTGGGGGTCGGCTTCTTCCCAGGCTGCGCGTGCGTGTTCCCATGCTGTGATCCGTGCGTCTCGGCGGCCGCGGCTTCCCAGTTGTCGAGGCACCACTGGGCGCGGCCCTCGGCGTCGATGCCGACCATGCGCCGCGACACCAGCCGGCCGGCCAGCAGTATCTGTCGGGTGCAGGCCATCCGCGCGTCGCTGAGCGGCCGCCATCCCGGCCAGCAACAGTGAGTCGCCCTGGAAATCGAACATCCATTCGATAGCGGGAGGGGGGTATGACTAAACTCATTTGAGAGCGCAGGAAGATCCGAATGTTCTTACGGAATTTGCCACCACGCGATATGTAGGAAAAACTTAGCCGCAGTTTCTCTAGATCAAGGGATTGTTCGTGACCGATAACGCTGTGGAGTCACCTTCCGCGCTGCTCATGCGTCAAACCGCAGCGGATGAACTTGCAGATCTGCTGCGGGAGGCTGCCGACAAACTGGCGGCAGCGGGCAGGCGGCCACAGCGAGTGCCCTTCGGCCGCGGCGGGGTCGGCTTGGTCAAGCGCCGCTCACCCAGGGGCTTCGTGTTGAATCCGGCTGCGCCGCAACTGTTGCTGCCCGACGGGCGGCTGTGGGCGTATCACACGCGCAGGAGCCCGGAAGGCATCTACTACGACGCCAGGGTCGATCACACGCGTTCGATGCACGGCCCCATTCCACTGGGCGACGAACGGTTCAGTTTCCTCGGGGCAGTCGTGAACAAGTACAACTTCGGATACCGCCACGGCGATGCCGCCGACAGCGCTCCGGAACTTGGCGCGATCGTCGGCAAGGGTGGTTTGCCTGAATTCGTCGGTGCGGCCGAAGCCATCGCCGACGTCCTCGAAAATCTCTGAACGGTTTCGCTATTCGCGTCGCAAGCGCGACTCGACGAACCTCTCGAGTTCCTCCCACTCGGCGGCTGCCTCGGCGGACGCGCTGGGCCGGTCCGCGGTCCCGGGGCTGAGTGCGTAGTTGACGAGACGCCCCAGCGAGGTGTCCTCGGACAGGAGTCGGTCGACGGTTTCGTCCTCGGAGTAGTCGCCGACATCGCGGACGAACTCCACCGCCAGCGCAAACTGGTCGCGGTCGAGGGCGTCCGGCCCATCGGCGATGTCATCGACCAGGCCGCTGAGCACGTAGACGTTGTCGTCGGTGACGTCGACCCGCAGCGAGCCGTCGGTGGCCGCGGTGCGGATGTCGTCGTAGGTGCTCAGGTCGGACAGGTCGTGGTCGTGTTCGTCGGCGAGGTACCGGGCCAGTGCCCGCTCTGATCCGAAAACGCTGATCCGGCCGTTACGGCCGAGGAAGATCGGCTTGTCGTCGAAGTAGCAGCGCAGCGTGTACAGGGTGCCGCCGCTGGTCATCACCCGCACCGGGTCGATGCCCACCTGCTCCCAGAACTTGGCGTCCCCGCCGAGCACCAGGGGCCGGGTACCCCGCAGCAGGCCCACATCATCGGACAGCTCGGAGTCTTCGGCGTCGTCCAACGACGCGAACTCGAGCCCGTCAACTACGAGGTCGTCCTCGACGTCCTCGTAGGGTGCCTCCAACTCGGCAGCGGCCTCCGCAGCGACCCGCTCGTCGACCTCCGGGGTCCGGATGATCTCGTCGATGGCGCCCACCACGCCGTCCCAGCCGCGGGTGAAGATCTCCCCGACGGTGCTCCAGCGTTTCCGCCCGGCTCGGCCGGTGAACTGGTCGATTCCGCCGGCCACCCACCCCAGGTTGGGATTGCCGTTGAAGAAGCGGGACACCTTGGGCAGTTCGCATACCGAACCGATCGAGGACACCACGGCCAGCGTGCCGGCCAGGGAGTCGACCGCAGCCTCGGTGGGCTTCTCGGCGAGCAGTTCCTGGGCGCCGATCAGATCGGCGTGACGATTCTCGGCCGGCTGGAACTTGTGGGCGTTCGCTTTGGTCAGCCGCGCCCAGGCCGGATGATCGGACAGGTCGTTGTCGGTGTTGGTGCGGACGAAGGCCGCCAGGTCTGCCACCGACTCGAAGGCGTAGATGTCCTCGTCCTTGCCGAGGAACCCCTCCCATTCGTCGCCGGCGTCGCGCCAGCGAGGGGCCCACAAGGTGTACAGGTCACCCGCGGTGACACCGAGTCGGATCGGTACAAGCTCTGCCGCCATGCCGGACAGCCTAACGACCTACAGTTTGTCCCCATGGATGTGCGTGTCGTCGACCACCCGCTGGCCGCTGCCCGGCTGACCACCCTGCGTGACGAACGCACCGGTAACGCGGGCTTCCGCGCGGCTTTGCGCGACCTCACCCACATGTTGGTCTACGAGGCCACCCGCGACGCCCCACGAGAGGGCATCAGCGTGCGCACCCCGATCACCGACACGGTCGGCACCCGACTGGCCAACCCGCCGCTGTTGGTTCCGGTGCTGCGGGCCGGATTGGGCATGGTCGACCAGGCCCATGCGCTGATCCCGGAGGCCAGGGTGGGTTTCGTGGGCGTGGCCCGAAACGAGTCCAGTCACCATCCGGTGCCGTATCTGGAGTCGCTGCCGGCAGACCTGCGAACCCAGCCGGTCATGGTCCTCGATCCGATGCTGGCCACCGGGGGGTCGATGGTCTTCACCCTGGAACTGCTGCAGAACCGCGGTGCCGTCGACATCACGGTGGTCTGCGTGGTGTGCGCTCCGGAAGGTGTGGCTGCGCTGGAGAAGGCGGCCCCGCAGATTCGGCTGTTCACCGCGGCGATCGACGATGGGCTCAATGACGACGCTTACATCGTGCCCGGCCTGGGCGATGCGGGGGACCGTCAGTTCGGGCCGCGCTAGCCGGAGCGCGGCAACAGGAAGGTGAGATACTTCCAGGCATGTCCCTGGCCGACACCGCGGAGTCGTGGCTGGCTGCGCACTACGACGACCTGGTCGCCTGGCGCCGCCACATCCACCGCCACCCCGAACTGGGTCGGCAGGAATTCGCCACCACGCAGTTCGTCGCAGACCGTCTGGTCGAGGCGGGGCTGAACCCGAAGACCCTGCCCGGCGGGACGGGTCTGACTTGCGACTTCGGCCCTGAGCACGCGCCTCGGATCGCGCTGCGCGCCGATATGGACGCGCTGCCGATGGCGGAACGCACCGGGGCGCCGTACACCTCCACGGTGCCGGGCGTGGCACACGCCTGCGGCCACGACGCGCACACCGCGATGCTCCTCGGTGCTGCCACCGCATTGGCCGGGGCGCCCGAGTTGCCATTGGGCGTCCGGCTGATCTTCCAGCCCGCCGAGGAACTGATGCCAGGCGGCGCGCTCGATGCGATCGCTGCCGGTGCCCTGTCCGGAGTGTCACGGATCTTTGCCCTGCACTGCGATCCCCGCCTGGCGGTCGGCCGGGTCGCCATCACGGCCGGACCGATCACCTCTGCGGCGGACTCCATCGAGATCACCCTGCACTCCGCGGGCGGCCACACCTCCCGCCCGCATCTGACCTCCGATCTTGTCTACGGAATGGGGACCGTCATCACCGGACTGCCCGGTGTGCTCTCCCGGCGAATCGATCCCCGGCACGGCACGGTGATGGTCTGGGGTGCAGCCAATGCCGGGGTGGCGGCCAATGCGATCCCGCAGATCGGCACCTTGGCCGGCACCGTGCGCACCGCCAGCCGTGAGGCCTGGCTGGAGATGGAAGCTCTTGTCCACGAGATCGTTTCGGGTCTGCTGGCCCCGCTGGGCATCGAGCACTCGCTGCAATACCGCCGAGGTGTTCCGCCGGTGGTCAACGAGGAGCGCAGCACCCAGATCATGACCCACGCGATCGAGGCCGTGGGTCCGGAGGTGCTCGCCGACACCCGCCAGTCCGGTGGCGGCGAGGACTTCTCCTGGTACCTCGAGGATGTGCCGGGCGCCATGGCCCGCCTCGGTGTGTGGAGCGGCGAGGGGGAGCAGCTCGATCTGCATCAGCCCACGTTCGACCTCGACGAGCGCGCCCTGGCGGTCGGGGTCCGGGTTCTGGTCAACATCATCGAGCAGTCGGTGGCCTTCGAATGAAGCTGTTGGTGACGGGCGGGGCCGGCTATGTCGGCAGTGTGTGCGCGAAAGTCCTTCTCGAACAAGGGCATGACGTGGTGGTCGTCGACGATCTGTCGACCGGCAACGCCGACGCGGTCCCCGAGGGTGCGACATTCGTGCAGGACGACGTGGCTGCCGCGGCCAGGGCTTTGCTGCCGGACGGCGGATTCGACGGGGTGTTGCACTTCGCCGCCAAGTCGCTGGTCGGCGAGTCGATGGAAGATCCCCAGCTGTACTGGTACGGAAACGTCATCAAGACCCTGAACCTGCTCGAAGCGATGCTGGAGGCGGGCACCCCGCGGCTGGTGTTCTCCTCCACCGCAGCCACCTACGGGGAGCCCGAATCGGTGCCGATCACCGAGGATTCGCCGACCCGGCCGACCAACCCCTACGGCGCAACCAAACTGGCGATCGACTACGCGATCACCTCGTATGCCGGTGCCTATGGAATGGCCGCTACGAGCCTGCGGTACTTCAATGTCGCCGGCGCCTACGCGGGTTTGGGTGAAAGGCATGCCACCGAGACCCACCTGATTCCGCTGGTTTTGCAGGTGGCGGCGGGCCGTCGCGAGGAGATCCTGGTGTTCGGGACCGACTGGCCGACCCCGGACGGCACCGCCATCCGCGACTACATCCACATCCGTGACCTCGCCGAGGCGCATGTGCTCGCCCTGCAGACGGCGCAGCCGGGGCAGCACCAGATCTACAACCTGGGCAACGGCACCGGCTTCAGTGTGCGGGAGGTGATTGACAGCTGCCGGCGGGTCACCGGCCGGGAGATCCGCTCCCGTGACGTCGATCGGCGAGCGGGGGACCCGGCAGTGCTGATCGCCTCCAGCGAGAAGGCCATGACCGAACTGGGTTGGCGCCCCCGGCACACCGGGATCGACGAGATCGTATCCGATGCTTGGGAATTCACCCTCAGCCTTCCGTAGATTCCGCGAGCGTGCGTGTCGGTGCGTCGACACGCCGCGGTAGCGTGCACTAACTGCATTCTCGTTATCCACAGTCGTGGGTTAAGTGACTGTTGCCGAAACTCCTTCGGCTTCAGCATTGGCCCGTGCATGATGAACTTGTTGAAATCTTCAACGCTCAGGGTGGGGTGGCGACGGCCGGGCAGATACTCGCTGTGGTGAGTCGTCGTCGCTTAGAGTCCCTGCTCGAATCCATTGCGGTGGAAAGAGTCTGGCGTGGTGTCTACAGCCTCGGGCCGGCTGATGAGGAACGCCGATTGAAGGGGCTCGACCTCGCCGCGGGCGCGACTGTCCCGATATGTCTGGCCACGGCTGCCCGCGCCTTCGGCTTCGACACAGAGGGAGACTCGGATCTACACGTGTTGAACATCCCGGGTCACCAGTTGCGGCCGGGGGATGGTCTGGTCGTCCACCGCAGGGACGGTGCACCGCTGACCACGATCGCCGGTCGGCCGTCCGTTGCGCCGGCGTGGACCGCGATCGAGGTGGCGCGCGGCCTGCGTCGACCGAGGGCACTGGCCACTCTCGATGCCGCACTGCGTTCGGGGCGTTGCGACCGTGCCGAGATGGCACGCGCGGCAAACGCGCAGGCTGGGCGACGCGGGATCGTGACCGTCCGGGGACTGCTTCCCCTCGCCGATGGTCGGGCCGAGTCCCCGATGGAAAGCGAGGCGCGGTTGGTGATGCTCGACGGCGGTCTTCCAAGTCCGGTGCTGCAGTGGGAAGTCATTGATTCCCGTGGCCGATTACGTCGTCTGGACTTCGCCTGGCCGAAGTTCAAGGTGGCGGCCGAGTACGACGGGGTTGATTGGCACGGCGGCGCAGAGGACTTGTGCAGCGATCGTGAACGGCTCGCGGCTCTGCAGGATCTTGGTTGGGTGGTGATTCCCATCATCGCCGCCGATGTCCGGCTCCGGCCCGACGAGTTGGTCGCGCGGATCGACGCGCACCTGCGCAATGCTCAAGTGGCGTGACGGTGCGTGAACTGCACCGCAATGCGGCGTGTCGGTGTACTGACGCGCACGCTCGCGACGGGAGGGTCCTATTCGGCCGGGCCGGGTCCGATATTGCGCGCCGGTCGAGTACGGATGTGGTGCACGTAATCGGCCGGTGCGCCGGCCACCTCAGCGGCGTCGGCCATCACTCCGAGGTAGCGCGCCGAGGGCAGGCCGCCCTCCCACGCGTCGACCACATAGAGCCAGGCCAGCACCGGATCGGTTGTGGTGTCGGAGGATTCGCGGGCGATCCGGCACCGGATCTTCTTGTGCAGCCCCAGTTCGGAGCCCTCCCACCGGTCCATGTTGTCCTCGTCGGCGGGTGTCACGTCGTAGAGGACGACGAAGACGCTGGACGCCACGTCCTCGACCAGGGTGGCCAGCGCCCCCTCCCAGCCGATGTCCTCCCCGGCGAAGGTCAGCCGCCAGCCGTGCAGCCATCCGGTGCCGGCCATCGGGGAGTGCGGTGCCCGCTGCAGCATCTGCTCGGGATCCATGTTGGACCCGTAGGCGGCGTAGATCGGCACGATTGAAGCGTAAGGGCTACCCTCACCGCGTGACTACGCGGATCGTCATCATCGGCGGGGGCCCGGCCGGATATGAGGCCGCCCTGGTGGCAGCGGCCCGCGGAGGCGAGGTCACCGTGGTCGACTCCGACGGCATCGGCGGGGCCTGTGTGCTCTACGACTGCGTGCCGTCCAAGACCTTCATCGCCTCCACCGGAGTCCGCACCGAACTCCGCCGGGCCTCGGGGCTGGGCTTCGACATCGGCATCGAAGACGCCAAGATCTCGCTGACCCAGATCAACAACCGCGCCAAGACCCTGGCCCGTTCCCAGTCCGCCGACATCGCAGCCCAGTTGCTCGCCCAGAATGTCGATGTCGTGGCCGGTCGTGCGGAACTGACCGACGACGTCCCCGGAATGGCCCGGCACCGGATTCTGGTCACCTGCCCGGACGGTCGGCAGCGGGTGCTGGAAGCCGACGTGGTGCTCATCGCGACCGGTGCCACCCCGCGGGTTCTCCCGGGCGCGGTGCCCGACGGCGAACGGATCCTGAACTGGCGCCAGCTCTACGAACTCACCGAACTGCCCGAGCACCTGGTCATCGTCGGCTCGGGCGTGACGGGGGCGGAGTTCTGCAACGCCTACACCGAACTCGGCGTCGCGGTCACCGTGGTGGCCAGCCGCGACCAGATCCTGCCCCACGAGGACGGCGACGCGGCGGCGGTGCTGGAGGAAGTGTTCTCCGAGCGCGGCGTGACGTTGGTGAAGAACGCGCGCGCCGACTCGGTGGTGCGCACGACTTCAGAAAAAGGCGAGGTTGTCCGGGTGAACCTGGCCGACGGCCGGGTCGTCGAGGGCAGTCACGCGCTGATGACCGTCGGTTCGGTGCCCAACACCGACGGCCTGGGCCTGGAGCGGGTCGGCATCGAGCTCGGCCCCGGCGGCTATATCCAGGTGGACCGGGTGTCGCGGACGACGGCCGCCGGAATCTACGCGGCCGGGGACTGCACCGGCCTGATGCCGCTGGCATCGGTGGCGGCCATGCAGGGGCGGATCGCGATGTACCACGCCCTCGGTGAGGGGGTGGCGCCGATCCGGCTGCGCACCGTGGCGTCGGCCACCTTCACCAGGCCTGAGATCGCCGCGGTCGGGGTGCCGCAGACCGCCATCGACAGCGGTGCCGTTCCGGCCCGCACGCTGATGCTCCCGCTGGCCACCAACGCTAGGGCCAAGATGTCATTGCTGAGCAGGGGGTTCGTCAAGATCTTCTGCCGGCCGGCCACCGGGGTGGTGATCGGGGGAGTGGTGGTCGCCCCGATCGCGTCCGAGCTGATCCTGCCGATCGCGCTTGCCGTGCAGAACCGCATCTCCGTCACCGACCTCGCCCAGACGCTGTCGGTGTACCCGTCGCTGTCCGGTTCGGTTGTGGAAGCTGCGCGAAGGCTCATGGCTCGCGACGATCTGGACTAGCCTGTGGATACCCGTCAGTAACTTCCCAGGAGGGGCAGTGAACGACCCGATCCTTCGACCGGGCAGTGGTCAGACTTTTCTCGGACCCGCGCAGCGCGCCGAAGCCTGGCAGCGGCTGGGTAGCGAGACGTTCGACGTCGTGGTGATCGGCGGCGGCGTGGTCGGTGCCGGCGCCGCACTCGACGCGGCCACCCGCGGCCTGAGCGTCGCCCTCGTTGAAGCCCGAGACTTCGCCTCGGGGACCTCGAGTCGCAGTTCCAAAATGTTCCACGGCGGCCTCCGCTACCTGGAGCAGTTGGAGTTCGGGCTGGTGCGCGAGGCGCTGCACGAGCGGGAACTGTCGCTGACCACGCTGGCACCGCACCTGGTCAAGCCCCTGCCATTCCTGTTCCCGTTGACCCACCGGGTCTGGGAGCGGCCCTACGTGGCTGCCGGGATCTTCCTCTACGACCAACTCGGTGGGGCGAAATCCGTTCCCGCGCAACGGCATCTGACCAAGTCGATGGCGCTGCGCCTGGCTCCCGGACTGAAGCGCAGCTCGCTGATCGGCGGCATTCGCTACTACGACACCGTCGTCGACGACGCCCGCCACACCATGATGGTGGCCCGCACTGCGGCGCACTACGGCGCGGTGGTGCGCAATTCGACCCAGGTGGTCTCGCTGCTGTCCGAGGGCGACCGGGTGACCGGTGTGACGGTGCGCGACTCCGAGAACGGCCAACTCGCCGACGTGCGTGGGCATGTCGTCATCAACGCCACCGGGGTCTGGACCGACGAGATCCAGGCGCTGTCCCGCCAGCGCGGCCGGTTCCGGGTGCGGGCCTCCAAGGGCGTGCACATCGTCGTCCCGCGCGATCGCATCGTCAGCGAGGTGGCGATCATCCTGCGCACCGAGAAGTCGGTGCTCTTCGTCATCCCGTGGGGAACCCACTGGATCATCGGCACCACCGACACCGACTGGAACCTCGACCTGGCCCACCCGGCGGCCACCAAGGCCGATATCGACTACATCCTCGATCACGTCAACACCGTGCTGGTGACCCCGCTGACCCACAACGACATCGACGGTGTCTACGCCGGGTTGCGGCCACTGCTGGCCGGTGAGAGCGAGGAAACCTCCAAGCTTTCCCGCGAGCATGCGGTGGCTTCCCCCACCCCGGGCCTGGTCGCCATCGCGGGCGGCAAGTACACCACCTACCGGGTGATGGGCGCCGACGCGGTGGATGCCGCCGCCGAATTCGTCCCCTCCCGGGTGGCGCCGTCGATCACCGAGAAGGTGCCCCTGCTCGGGGCCGACGGCTACTTCGCGCTGATCAACCAGACCGACAGCGTGGGCGAGCAGTACGGTCTGCATCCCTACCGGGTGAAGCATCTGCTGGACCGCTACGGGTCGCTGATCGGTGAGGTGCTGGGCATGGCCGAGGGTCGGCCGGATCTGTTGGAGCCGATCGCCAACGCGCCGATCTATCTTCGGTTGGAGGCGGTCTACGCCGTCGCCGCCGAGGGTGCCCTGCACCTGGAGGACATCCTCACCCGCCGGATGCGGGTCTCCATCGAGTACCCGCATCGGGGTGTGGACTGCGCGCGCGAGGTCGCCGAGATCGTCGCCCCGATCCTGGGCTGGTCGCAGGATGACATCGACCGCGAGGTCGACACCTACATCCTGCGGGTGGAGGCCGAGGTGCGCTCCCAGACCCAGCCCGACGACGAATCCGCCGACGCACTGCGCGCGGCGGCACCGGAGGCGCGGGCGGAGATCCTCGAACCGGTGCCGCTGGTTTGACCCGCCTGCCGGTGCGCGACGGCCTGGGACCGGCGCGACTGCGGTTGCAGGGCGGCAACGTGGCCGACGAGTTCGGCCGACGGTTCGGGCCGGACGCCCGCGCCAAGGTGCTCGCCGGTGAATTGGTGGACGCCCGCGGCGTCGCGGTCGACGGCTCGACCGTGCTGCCGGCCGGAGCGGTGGTGTACCTCTACCGGGATCTGCCCGACGAGGTGGAGGTTCCCTTCGACATCCCGGTGATCTACCGCGACGAGAACGTCGTGGTCGTGGACAAACCGCACTTCCTGGCCACCATGCCCCGTGGCGGCCACGTCGCCCAGACGGCACTGGTGCGTCTTCGCCGCGAGTGGGATCTGCCGGAACTGAGTCCGGCGCATCGGCTGGACCGGCTGACCGCCGGGGTGCTGCTGTTCACCACCCGGCGGGAGGTTCGCGGCGCGTACCAGACGATGTTCGCCCGCGGGGAGGTACGCAAGACGTACCTGGCGCGGTCCTCGGTGCGGCCGGATCTGCCCGGGCCGCTGGTGATTTCGAACCGGATCGTCAAGCATCGCGGCGTTCTGCAGGCCGCGGTGGAGGAGGGGGAGCCGAATGCGGAGACCTTGATC
>CAZRFC010000118.1:0-11012 GCA_964598975.1 uncultured Mycobacterium sp.
GGGGAGCAGTACCACCCCGAGGTGATCCACAGCCCGCACGGCCAGCAGGTGCTGAGCCGGTTCCTGCACGACTTCGCCGGCATCGGACCGGCCTGGACGCCGGCCAACATCGCCGACACTCTGATCGAGGCGGTCCGCGAGCAGATCGGCGACGGCCACGCGATCTGCGGGCTGTCCGGGGGAGTGGACTCCGCGGTGGCTGCCGCCCTGGTGCAGCGCGCCATCGGGGATCGGTTGACATGCGTATTCGTCGACCACGGACTGCTGCGCGCCGGGGAACGTGAACAGGTGCAGCGCGACTTCGTCGCCGCCACCGGGGCGCGGTTGGTGACAGTCGACGCCGCCGACCGGTTCCTGGAGGCGTTGTCCGGGGTGAGCAACCCGGAGGGCAAGCGCAAAATCATCGGCCGGGAGTTCATCCGCTCGTTCGAAGGCGCGGTCCGCGATCTCTCCTCGGGTGAGCAGATCGATTTCCTGGTTCAGGGCACGCTGTATCCCGATGTCGTGGAATCCGGGGGCGGTAGTGGCACGGCCAACATCAAGAGCCACCACAACGTCGGCGGGTTGCCGCCGGACCTGAAGTTCAGCCTCGTCGAACCGCTTCGTCTTTTGTTCAAGGACGAGGTTCGTGCGGTGGGACGCGAACTCGGTTTGCCCGAGGAAATCGTTGCGCGCCAACCCTTCCCGGGTCCTGGGCTGGGCATCCGGATCGTCGGTGAGGTGACCGCCGATCGGCTCGACACGCTGCGCCGGGCCGATCTGATCGCCCGGGAGGAACTGACCTCGGCGGGTCTGGACAACCAGATCTGGCAGTGTCCGGTGGTGTTGCTGGCCGATGTCCGATCGGTCGGCGTGCAGGGCGACGGCCGCACGTACGGCCATCCGGTCGTGTTGCGCCCGGTGTCCAGCGAGGACGCCATGACTGCTGACTGGACCCGGGTTCCCTATGAGGTGTTGGAGCGCATCTCGACGCGGATCACCAACGAGGTACCGGAGGTCAACCGGGTGGCACTGGATGTGACCAGCAAGCCGCCCGGAACCATCGAGTGGGAGTGACCCGCCACTCCCCGAGCAGACGCAAACTCGCATAATCCGGACCGTTTCTGTGCGACTTTATGTCTGCTCGCCGGGGGAGTCCCACCGCCCGAACCCCTTGACGTTGTCGGCGGGCCGGTGTTTACTCACTTAATCGAACATGCATTCGAACATAAGTGATGTCTGTCGCGGTTGGAGGTAGGCGATGGCGGCGGCGATTGCCCTGGAGAAACGGCAGCTTGACCGCGCTGAACAGCTAGAACAGCTGCGCCGCCAGATGGCGGCGGTATCCGGGAAAGTGGGTGCGCGATGGCGCCCCGCGGAGTCCGCCGACGACGCTCTGCCAGCTGAGGAATCTTTGCTGGCGGTTCCGGATGTGCTGGCTGAGCTGCTCCCCGCCGGGTTGCCGAAAGGGACCGTCGCGGTGCTCTCGGGTGCCCGGTCCCTGCCGGTCGGGATGGCCGCCGCGGTGACGGCCGCCGGGGGTCACGTGGCCGTTGTCGGGCTACCGGACTTCGGCCTGCTGGCGGCCGCCGAGATGGGCGCGGACCTCAGCCGGCTGGCGGTGATTCCGCAACCGGGTTCTGACCCGGTCGAGGTGGCCGCCGTCCTGATGGACGGTATGGACCTGGTGGTGCTCGGCCTGGCCGGACGCAGCGTTCCGCCCAGCCGGTCCCGGGCGGTGGTGGCCCGGGCCCGTCAGCGGGGCTGCACCCTGCTGGTCACCGGAGGGCAGTGGCAGGGTGCCTCGATGCGGATGGAGGCCCGGGTGTGCGGGTACGACATCAGCGGTGCTGCGGCGGCGCGACCGGGCTGCGGACGTATCAGCCGGGTGCGGGTGGACATTCGGGCCCGGGGAAAGTCCCAGGGGCGGACATGAGCACACGGGTGCTGGCCATCTGGTGCATGGACTGGCCGGCCGTGGCGGCTGCCGCCGCCGCTGGACTGCCGCCCACCGCCCAGGTCGCGGTCACGTGCGCCAATCGGGTGGTCGCTTGTTCTGCGTCGGCCCGCGAGGGGGGCGTCCGCCGCGGTCTGCGGCGGCGCGAGGCTCAGGCCCGCTGCCCGCAGGTGTATGTGGCCCCCGCCGACCCGGCGCGCGACGCCCGGTTCTTCGAGGGGGTGATCGCCGCGGTCGACGATGTGGTGCCCCGCGCCGAGGTTCTCAGACCCGGCTTGCTGGTGCTGCCTGTTCGTGGTGCGGCCCGCTACTTCGGTTCCGAGGAGGCTGCCGCCGAGCGCCTGGTCGATGCCGTTGCCGCAGCCGGCGCGGAATGCCAGGTCGGAGTCGCCGACCAATTGTCCACCGCGGTGTTCGCCGCCCGGGCCGGTCTGGTTCTGGAACCCGGCCAGGATGCCGCGTTCCTGTCGGAGTTGTCCGTCATGCAGTTGTCGGGAGAGCCCAGCCTGTCCGGTCCTGGGCGCGCTGAGCTTGCGGATCTGTTGTGGCGGATGGGTATTCGCACGCTCGGGCAGTTCGCGGCGCTGCCCCGCGGGGATGTCGCCTCCCGGTTCGGGGCGGATGCGGTGATCGCGCATCGCTTGGCCCGGGGTGAGCCGGGCCGCAGCCCCTACGGCCGTGAACTGCCCCCCGACCTCGATGCTGTGCTGCACTGCGACCCGCCGATCGACCGGGTCGATGCGGCAGCGTTCGCCGGGCGGACGCTGGCCGCCGCCCTGCACCGCAGCCTCGAGGCGGCGGGGGTCGGATGCACCCGACTGGCCATCCACGCCGCCACTGCCCCCGGCGGGCAGGAGCGCAGCGACCGGGGGATTAGACCCGGCGGGCAGGAGCGCAGCGACCGGGGGATTAGTCCCGGCGGGCAGGAGCGCAGCGACCGGGGGATTAGTCCTGGCGGCGAACTGACCAGGGTGTGGCGGTGTGCGGAACCGTTGACCGAGGACGCCACCGCCGACCGGGTGCGCTGGCAACTCGACGGTTGGCTTACCTCCCGCCGCCTGGCCGGGCAGCGTCCCGTCGGGCCGGTGATCCTGCTGCGACTGGAACCGGTGGAAGTGGTTTCCGCGGAGGCGCTTCAGTTGCCGCTGTGGGGCGGCCTCGGGGAAGAGGACCGGTTGCGTGCGCGCCGCGCCCTGGTGCGGGTTCAGGGCCTGCTCGGCCAGGAGGCGGTGCAGGTTCCGGTACTCAGTGGCGGACGCGGACCTGCCGAGCGGATCACCTTGACCCCGCTCGGTGATGAATCGGTGCCGCGGGATGCCCCCGACCGGCCATGGCCCGGCCAGCTTCCGCAACCCGCGCCGACGGTGTTGCTGGATGACCCCGTCGAAGTCCTTGATTCCCAAGGCAATCCGGTTCGGGTTACCGCCCGGGGCATGTTCACCGCCGAGCCGGTCCGTCTCGACGGCGCCCGATCGCCCTACCGGGGTGAGCTGACTTGGTGGGCGGGTCCGTGGCCGGTGGATGAACGTTGGTGGGAGCCCGAACCCGACCAGGACCAGCCGGGGCCACCGCCAAAAAAGCCGGGGTCCGGGCGGGTCGCCCGCGCCCAGGTTCTGGTGGCCGAGACCGCACTGCTGCTGTGCTACCGCCGGGGGCGTTGGTATCTGGAAGGCGCCTACGAGTAGGGCAGTTGGATCGTGATTGCCAGTTGCTCGACCATAGATCGGGCATCCTGAAAAATCCTGCCCCGCTTCCCCTTCCGCACCGGTGCTGTCAAGGGCCCCACCCAGAGCCGCCACCAGTGGTCCGTCGCCGCGAACCAATCGGCAGCGATGACAGCATCAATGTCAGACCTCGCTGTGATGATGGGGTCATGTCGTCGACCGTATCTGCCGAGTCCGCGGAAGTGCTTCCCGCGGAGCGTCTTGAGGCGTTGTTTGCGGAGTTGGCTGAGTTGACCGGTCAGCGCAACGCCATTGATGGGCGGATCGTAGAGATCGTGGCCGAGGTGGACCAGAAGGGGTTGTGGGGCAATACCGGTGCGCGGTCGGTGGCGGCGTTGGTGGCCTGGAAGGCGGGGTGCTCATCAGCCAACGCCCATACGATCGCGGCTGTCGCGCACCGCTTGGAGGAGTTCCCGCGCTGCGCCCAGGGGATGCGGGAGGGCCGACTGTCATTGGATCAGATCGGCGTCATCGCTCAGCGAGCAGGTGCGGGATCTGATGAGCACTACGCGGCGCTGGCCTCGGTGGCCACGGTCAGCCAATTGCGCACCGCGGTCAAGCTGGAACCGCGCCCCGAGCCGGATCGGCGCCCCGAGCCGGACCGCGCGATCACCAAGCACAGCGACGAGGACCACTGCTATTGGCGGATCACGCTGCCGCATGTGGAGGCGGCGATGTTCGATGCGGCTTTGGCGTCACATCGGGATGCTCTGGTCGCCGAGTGGCAGCGCGCTCACGGCGATCGCGAGCATGCCTCTGAAGAGGTGCTGCCGTTTCCGGATACCGTGGACGCGTTCCTGCGTCTGGTGGAGGCGGGCTGGGACGCGGAGGCAGCGCGGCGCCCGCATGGCCATCGCAGCACGGTGGTGGTGCATGTCGATGTCGACAAGCGCATCGGTGCACTGCATCTGGGTCCGCTGCTGGGCGATGCCGAGCGGCAGTACCTGACCTGTGATGCCACCTGCGAGGCGTGGTCCGAGCGCGGTGGTGAGGTCATCGGTGCGGGCCGGTCGACCCGGGTGATCAGTCGCCGGCTTCGCCGCGCCCTGGAGCACCGCGATAAGGCCTGCGTGGTTCCCGGGTGTGGGGCTACCCGGGGTCTGCATGCCCATCACATCCGGCATTGGGAGGACGGCGGCCCGACGGAGTTGGCCAATCTGGTGTTGTTATGTCCGTATCACCACCGCCTACATCACCGAGGTGGGATCACCATCGCCGGCAGTGCCGATGATCTGACCGTCAGTGACAGCGACGGGCAGGTGCTGTCCCCGGCAGCGCTGGCCCGCCCGCCGTCCACACCACCACCGGCGGTGCCGCCCTGCCCGGGACCCACCGGTGAACGTGCCGACTGGTGGTGGTACCAACCCTTCCAACCCCAACCACCGCCAACGAACAACTAAGGCCCCGCATCGGCTAACCGCCGGGCGAAGGGCCCCACCCTCTCGATGAACCGCGCGAAGAAAACTTCCGGGTCGACGTCGACTCCCACCTGCGCGTTGGGCGCCCCGCCCCACCGGCCGCCCCAGTCGGCCACCGTCATCCCCCGGGTCAGCGTGCCCGTGAGTTCGACCGCCACTGCCGCGGATCGGGTTCGGATCAGACCGGGATCCAACGCCACCGCAGCCGCAACCGGATCGTGCAGATGGGCCAGGTACCCCTCGCCCTGGCTGAAATGGAACTCGAAGTAGAACCGCATCGCGTCCTCGAGAACCCGCATCAGCGGGTTCGCCGGCCCGGCCGCCTGCGCCAGGCGCTGCATGATCTCCGGTGTCAACATCACAGTTTCGGTGAGGTTGAGGCCGCATACGATCGGAAGATTCTCGGGCGCAATGGCTTTCGCCTCCGCGGCCCGCCCCCAGGCGTCGAACACCTCTGCTGCGGCCTCCGGGTCGACGCTGGTGTTCCACTCGGCTACCGGTGTGGTGTTGCCCCGGTGGTCGAAGGATCCACCCATGATCACCAGTCGGCGTAACAGCCGGGGGAGATCCGGCTCGGCGCGCAGTGCCAGTGCGAGATTGGTCAGCGGGCCGATCACCAGGCCGACAAGTTCGCCGGGATGGCTTCGCGCCGCCCGAATCCAGGCCTCGGCGGCGTCGTAGGACGTCAGTTCCTGGGGGGTCGGCGGGAGTTCGGCGTAGCCCAGTCCCGTGGGGCCGTGGGTGTCTTCGGCCGTGCGCAGAGGAATGCTCAGCGGCTGTTGGGCGCCGCGCGACACCGGGATATGTGTTGCGGCGCAGAGCGTGAGCAGTCCGAGATTGTTCCGGCACACCTGGTCGACGTCGACATTGCCGCCGGTGGAGGCGATCCCGATCAGCTCGGCATCATCACTGGCCAGCAGGTACACCAAAGCGAACGCATCGTCCACGCCGGTGTCGACGTCGGCGAAGACCTTATGTCGCGCGGTGCTCATCTACTGCGGTGCGGCGAGCCGGTCGCGGAACCAGTCCGGCCACGGCAGCTTCTCGAAACTGGTCGCATCCACGCAGACGTGGACCATCGTCGCCTCGGCGATCGGATCGTCCCCGCGGGTGATGGAGAAATGGCTGCGCAGCGAGGTCCGCCCGGGTTCCTCGAGACCGACGTGCACCATCAGTTCGTCGTCGAAGGTGGCCGGGGCGCGGTACTGCAATTCCGCGGCGGCCACCACCAGGTCGATACCGCGGTCGATCAAGCTCTGGTAGCCGCCGAACAGGTCACGCAACGCCTCCGCGTGGGCCATGTCCACCCAGGTGAGGTAGTGGCCGTTGAACACCCGGCCCTGCATGTCGCATTCGACGTAGCGCACCCGCAAGGGCATGGCGAAGGGCATTGCGGAGCGCGGGTGTGAATCAGGCAGCGTCTTCGATGGCGAAGTTGGTGATCCCGTCCCAGTCGACCAGCGTCCACCCGGTGACGGGGTTGCCGCTCAGAACGATCCGTCCGACGTTGGGCATCGGGTGATCGGTGAGCAGGCTCGGCTTGCCGTTGCGGGCGTTCAGCAGCGTCCACACCATCATCGCCAGGCCGCTGGTGAAGCCCACCGGCTTATCGTCGCCACTGTCGTACATCTTCTGCACCGCGTCGGTGAAGGCCGAATTGAACTGGTTGCCGTTCACCGATCCCGGGATGCCGAACCGGCGATCACCCTTGAGCCAGCTTTCCGGGCCCAGCAGGAAGGTGCCGGAGGTGTCCTGCATCGGGACGCCCTCGAACCACCCCGCCGGGATTTCGTTGAGGCCGGGCAGCACGGTCACCTGCTTGCCCAGGGCCTTGGCCGTCGGGGCGGCGGTCTCCTGGGTGCGCAGCATTTCCGAGGCGAACACGCCGTCGTAGTCACCGCCGGACAACTTGCCGGCCAGCTTCTCGGCCTGTTCCCGTCCGAGCGGGGTCAATCCCGGACCCGGCACCACCGTCGAGGCGACGTCGGCGGCGTTGGCCTCCGATTCCGCATGCCGGATCAGGGTCAAGGTGATGTTGCGGACGTCGGGTCGGGGGTCGCCGCCGCAGGAAGCGACCAGCATTACCGACAGGAGAACCGCCAGTGCGGAGGAGACTCTACGAGCGCGCGAAACCTGCATAGGAACAGCGTGCACTCTCGACGGCGCTGGCGGGCCGGATTTGACACTCTCGACGCCTCTGGCGGCGAGGATTGGACCCAGTGCAACCATAGGGAAATCAAGGCGAGCGGATGACAGGAGCGGCAATGGCAATCGACCCCTCGGCGATCGGCGCGGTGACCGAACCCAAGCTCTACGAGTGGACCGACCGGGACACCCTGCTCTACGCACTCGGTGTCGGGGCCGGGACCGATGACCTCGCCTTCACGACGGAGAACAGCCACGACGTCCCACAGCAGGTGCTGCCCACCTTCGCGGTGATCTGCTGCATGGGATTCGCCGCGGCACCCCTGGTCGGCAGCTTCAACTGGGGCAAGCTGCTGCACGGATCCCAGGAGATCCGCCTGTCGGCCCCGCTGCCGCCGGCGGGGGCGCTGTCCGTCGTCGCCGAGGTGGCCGACATCCAGGACAAGGGTGAGGGCAAGAACGCCATCATCATCCTGCGCGCCCGTGGCACCGACCCGGCCACCGGCAACCAGGTCGCCGAGACCTTGACCACGCTGGTGATCAGGGGCGACGGCGGGTTCGGCGGCCAGCCGGGGCAACGTCCGGCAGCTCCGGAATTCCCCGACCGCGAACCCGACGCCCGCATCGCGCTGCCCACCCGGGAGGACCAGGCTCTGCTCTACCGGCTTTCCGGGGACCGCAATCCGCTGCACAGCGATCCCTGGTTCGCCCAGACGCTGGCCGGGTTCCCCAAGCCGATCCTGCACGGGTTGTGCACCTACGGTGTGGCCGGCCGCGCCCTGCTTGCCGAACTGGCCGGCGGGCAGGCCGCCGATCTGACCGCGATGGCCGCCCGTTTTTCCTCCCCGGTGTTCCCCGGGGAGACGCTGACCACATCGATCTGGCGCACCGAGCCCGGCCGGGCGGTCTACCGCACCGAGGCGGCCGGGCCGGACGGGTCCAACGCCCGCGTCGTCCTGGACGACGGCGTCGCGGAGTACAACTCCTAGACGACGCCGCCCATCAGGCGGCCGATGCCGTAGGTGATCGCCATCGCGATGGCGCCGCCGATCACCACCCGCTTGGTGGCCCGGACCGGATCGGCGCCGCCCAGGCGAGCACTGACCCAACCCGTGACGGCCAATGCCACCAGCACGCCGACGAAGGTGATCGGAATGCGGTGCGCCGGCGGGGGCAACAGGATCGCCAGCATCGGCAGCAGTGCCCCGATGGTGAACGAGATCGCCGAGGAGATCGCGGCCTGCCAGGGGTTGGTGAGTTCGTCGGGATCGATCCCGAGTTCGACGTCGATGTGCGCGGCGAAGGCGTCGTGGTCGGTCAGTTCCCGGGCGACGGTGCGCGCCGTCGCCGACGACAGGCCCTTGGCCTGGTAGAGGCCGACGAGTTCCTCGAATTCCTCATCGGGCTTCTCGGCCAGTTCCCAGCGTTCCTTGGCCAGCAGCGCCTTCTCGGTGTCGCGCTGGGTGCTCACCGACACGTATTCGCCGAGGGCCATCGACAGTGCGCCGGCGACCAAACCGGCCATGCCGGCGGCGAAGATGGGACCGCGGTCCATCGTTGCCGCGGCCACGCCGATGACGATGCCGGCCACCGATACGATGCCGTCATTGGCGCCGAGCACGCCGGCCCGGAGCCAATTCAGCTTGGTGTTGATAGCGCCGACGTGCGGTTCGGCCGGATGGGTCTGTGCAGTCACTGCTAAAGCGTAGAACTTTGCCCGTAGTGGTGCGCTATTTCCTCCGCCTCGGCCCAGCCGGCGTAAGTGGGTCCGGCGGGCCAACCGGCGGGGGAGTCCTGCCATTCCTCCTGGCGCCCCCACGGCAGCACGTCGATCAACCCGAAGACGTGGCTGAGTTGTTCGACCCCCCGACCCGTGGTGTGCCAGGTTCGATACACGGTGGTGCCATCGCGAAGAAAGACGTTGACGGCGAACCCGTTGCCGGGCGGAGCGTCGACGTCGGCGGCGAACGAACTGTGCGACGAGGAGTACCAGTCCATCGTGTTGCCGACCCGGGCCTTGTACGCCAGGGCCTGATCTATCGGTCCAGTTGTGACGATGACGAACCGTGCGTCGTAGTTGGCCAGGAACTCCAGTCGGGTGAACTGAGAGGTGAACCCGGTGCACCCGCCGCACTGCCACTCGGCGCCGTCGCTCCACATGTGGTGGTAGACGATGAGCTGGGAACGGCCGTCGAAGATGTCGGCCAACCGGACCGGTCCGTTCGGTCCGGTCAGGGTGTAGTCGGGCAACTCGACCATCGGAAGCCGGCGACGCTGGGCGGCGATCGCGTCGAGTTCCCTGGTCGCGGCCTTCTCGCGGGCGAGTAGATCATCGCGGGCGGCCCGCCAGGTCCGTTGATCGACGACCGGAGGTAAGGCTGGCTTCGCTGGCATGACGTCAGTCCTTCCCGGATCGCGCAATTTCTAGTCATTAGAACATATGTTCGATAAACTCGGCTGGGTGGGCTGGAATGACGGACCGCCGACCTGGGCCGAGATGGAGCGGGTGCTCAACAGTCGGCCGCCTTCGGCCCTCGCCGAGCCTGCTGCCGATGGCAGCGACAGCCCGGCCTGGTCGCGCAAGCGCGCCGGCTACCGGGCGCCCGAACTCGTAACCGGGCCCCGACCGCTGACGCCCTATGCCGAGTTGCACGCCCATTCGGCGTTCAGTTTCCTCGACGGCGCCAGCACCCCGGAGGAACTGGTCGAGGAAGCGGCCCGGCTTGGCCTGCGGGCGATCGCGCTGACCGACCACGACGGCCTGTACGGGGTGGTTCGGTTCGCCGAGGCGGCCCGGGAACTGGGCGTGCCGACGGTGTTCGGCGCCGAACTCTCCCTCGGTAACACCGCCCGGACCGAGGAGCCGGATCCGCCCGGCCCGCACCTGCTGGTCCTGGCCCGCGGACCGGAGGGGTACCGCCGGCTGTCCCGCCAACTTGCCGCCGCCCATCTGGCGGGCGGGCAGAAGGGTAAACCGTGCTACGACTACGACTCCCTCACCGAGGCCGCCGGCGGTCACTGGCACATCCTGACCGGATGTCGCAAAGGTCATGTGCGCCAGGCGCTCTCAAACGGCGGGCCGGAGGCGGCCGCCGCGGCGCTGGCCGACCTGGTGGACCGGTTCGGCGCAAACAGGGTCGGCATCGAACTCACTCACCACGGTCACCCACTGGACGACGAACGCAACGCCGCGCTCGCCGAGCTGGCTCCCCGGTTCGGGGTCGACGTGGTGGCCACCACCGGGGCGCACTTCGCCGAGCCGGCCCGAGGTCGCCTGGCCGCCGCCATGGCGGCGATCCGGGCCCGGCAGTCCCTGGACTCCGCGGCCGGCTGGCTGGCCCCGATGGGCGGAGCGCACCTTCGGTCGGGGGAGGAGATGGCCCGGCTGTTCGCCCAGCACCCGCGGGCCGTCACCGCCGCCGCCGATCTGGGGGAGCAGTGCGCGTTCGAGTTGGCGCTGATCGCCCCGCAACTCCCGCCGTTCGACGTCCCGGCCGGACACACCGAGGACAGCTGGCTGCGTGAACTGGTCATGGTCGGTGCCGCGCAGCGGTACGGGCCGCGGGCCGGTGCCGCGCGGGCCTACGCGCAGATCGAGCGGGAACTCGCCGTGATCGCGGAACTGAAATTTCCGGGCTACTTCCTGGTGGTGCACGACATCACCCAGTTCTGCCGGCGCAACAACATCCTGTGCCAGGGCCGCGGCTCGGCGGCGAACTCGGCGGTCTGCTACGCCCTGGGGGTCACCGCGGTGGACCCGGTGGCCAATGGCCTGCTGTTCGAACGGTT
>CAZRFC010000119.1:0-10983 GCA_964598975.1 uncultured Mycobacterium sp.
GGCGGATAGATGTAGGTGTTGCGGACCATGAACTCTTTGAGGATGTCGTTCTGGATGGTCCCGGCCAGCTTCTCCGGCGGTACGCCCTGTTCCTCTGCCGCCACCACATACAGCGCGAGGATCGGTAGTACCGCCCCGTTCATCGTCATCGACACCGAAACGCCGCCCAGGTCGATGCCGTCGAACAGTTGGCGCATATCCAAGATCGAGTCGATCGCGACCCCGGCCATCCCGACATCGCCCTGGACGCGCGGATGGTCGGAGTCGTAGCCGCGGTGAGTGGCCAGGTCGAAGGCCACCGACAGACCCTTCTGGCCGGCGGCCAGGTTGCGGCGGTAGAAGGCGTTGGAATCGGCGGCAGTGGAGAAGCCCGCGTATTGGCGGATCGTCCAGGGCTGGTTGACATACATCGTCGGGTAGGGCCCGCGGATGAACGGCGGTTCTCCCGGGACACTGTCGATCGGGTAGCCGTCGGCCACCGCGGCGTCGAGGTCTGCGCCGATGTAGAGCGGGCCGACGATGATTCCCTCCGGGGTGACCCAGTCCAACTGATCGCGCGCGTAGCCGTTGGCGGAGGCGGCCGCCGCCATCCGGCTATCGGCAGCGGCGGGGGTCGGCGCGGCGGGATGCTCGCCGTCGTGCAGTGGCACGTCGGCGAAGCTGGGCACCGCCACGACATCGGAGTGGGTCATCCTCATGCCCCCAATCGGGTCAGCAGCGACGAAAGTGCCTCGACGGCATCCATTTTGGCGGTGAGATAGCCGTTCGGGCGGACCTCGGCGGGGATGTCGGCGACCGACTTCTCCGGTCCGGCGAGATAGATGTGCTCGATGCCTGCGGCGCGGGCGGCCGGGACGATATCGGCGACTTCCGCGTGATAGCGGGTATCGGTGCCGCAGATCACCGCGACGGTTGACTGGCTCCCGACCTCGCCCAGTCGGTCCGGACTCACCGGGCCTGGGTTGACGGCCTCGATACCGCCGGAGGCCAGCAGGTTGGCAGCGAAGGTGGCCCGAATGTTGTGTTCCGCCAGCGGTCCCAGTGGCAGCAACAGGACCGTGGGCCGGGCGCCGGTGCGTTCCAGATGGGCGTCGGAGCGGTCTCGTAGCGCTTCGAACGCGGCCGCGTACCGGTTGACCGTTGCGGTGTCCGCCGGGGTCGGGATCGGCGGTTCGGCGAGGTTGGGAAACTCGTTCACACCGGTCACGGCGGTACGGCGATGCGCGATGTCCTCGGCCCGGCGCGCTCGTATCGCCTCGATCTCGCCACCGAGATAGTCGCCGGCTGCCCGGAATCCACCGCGTGATTCGATCTCCTGGAAGTGCGACCATGCCTGAGCGGCAAGGGTTTCGGTGAGGTCCTCGACATACCAGGAGCCCCCGCCGGGGTCCCGGACCCGACCGAGGTGGGACTCTTCGATCAGTAGCAGTTGGGTATTGCGGGCGATACGCCGCGCGAATTGCGCGTTCATGCCGGGGAACCCGCCGGGGATCGCGACATCGAACGGGAGCACCTGCACGGTGTCGGCACCGCCAACGCCGGCTCCGAAGGCAGCGACCGTGGTGCGGAGCATGTTCACCCAGGGGTCACGCTGCGTCATCATCGGCAGCGACGTGACCGCGTGCACCACCGCTGCCGCACTGTCCGGATGCCCCAGTACCTGCCCGACCCGGCCCCAAATCTGCCTGGCAGCACGGAGTTTCGCGATTGTCATGAACTGGTCGTCGTCGGCGACGAGCCGGAAGCTGACTTGGCGCAGCGCCTCGGCGATGTCGATCCCGGCGTCGGTGAGCAACCGCACGTAGTCGGTCGCGGCCGCGATGACGGCGGCGAGTTCCCAGCTTGCGTTGGACCCGCGGTTGTGGAACACAGGGCCGTCCACCGTGATCGCACGGACGCCGGACGTGCCGGCCAGTCCGGCGGCGACCCTGATCACATCGGCCAACTCGGCTGCCGGCCGACCGCTGAACACCGCCGTCAGTGGGTCGGCACCGAGGTCGATGGACATCGTGGCACGCACGGCGTCGTCGGCGGGGTCGACCAGACTCAACATGGCTTCGGCAGCCGGGACGAACTCGGCTCCGGCGTCGAGGACGATCGGCGCCAACTCCAGGTAGACACCCTCGAGCAGTCGGTCCAGGTCACCGGCGGCGATGCCGCCGTCGCCCACCCGGACCACCAGGGCGCTGACCCCCTTGACCAAGGCGTCGAGGATCTCGGCGTTGCCCTCCGCCGCATCGCCGGCACAGGCAGTGGGTGGCATTGCCTCTGCCACCTTCCAGCCGGCAAGAACGTCGCGGTCAGCGTCGGCACCGCGGGTGAAGGGCCAGTCACCCGGCAGCGCGGCCTCCGACGGTCCGTCCAAAGCGGTATACAGCGGGCGCACCGGAAAGCCTTCGTAGGTCGGCGAGTCCAGGGCCCGTTCGGGCTCGGCCTCCGGAGCCAAGCCGGGCCGGCCCTTCGCCAGGAGGCCGGTTACCGCTGCACGCCACCGGGCGCGGGCACTTTCGAGTCCATCGGCCCTGACTCGAGACACCGGCAGCTCCTGTTGTCCGGGCAGCCTCGGAAAATCGGTGCCGCCGACTGCCCTCAGGCTAAATCAGGTCGCCTCCCGGGGTGGCAGCGGGCAGCCCGTAACCTTGGATGTCGTGGCCTCACCTGGCACCGGCAACGGTGAAACGATCAGGCGCGGCCTGGGCGGGTTGCGAAGTGTCGGATCGGCCATCCTGGCAGCCGCCCGGCAGGTGAGCCGGACCCGGCTTGTGCTCACCGGTATCGCGGCAGCGGTGCTGGCCACGGTCGTCATCCTGGTACCGCTGCCGAGCGCCGTCGAGCTGAGGGACTGGGCGACCTCGGTCGGGCCGTGGTTTCCGCTGGCTTTCCTGGCAACCCACGTCGTCGTCACGGTGCTGCCCTTCCCGCGTACCGCCTTCACGCTGTCGGCGGGCCTGCTGTTCGGACCGGGGCTCGGTGTTGCCATCGCCGTCATCGCGAGCACGGTCAGCGCGCTCATCGCGCTGCACCTGGTGCGGGTACTGGGATGGCAGGTCGGCAACCTGGTCAGCCATCCCACCGTGGACAGTCTCGACGCGCAGTTGCGGGAGCGCGGGTGGCGCGCGGTGCTGTCGCTGAGATTGATTCCGGCGGTGCCGTTTTCAGTGCTGAACTACGCAGTCGGCGCCTCGGCGGTCCGCGTCCCGCCCTACCTGTTGGCGACCTTCGCCGGATTACTGCCAGGAACCACGGCGGTCGTCATCCTCGGCGACGCCATGACCGGTCACATCAGCCCCTTGTTGGTGCTGGTATCGCTGTGCACTGCCACGATCGGGATCACCGGGCTGCTGTACGAGGCGCGGCACTACCGGCGCAACGCCCGACAGTGACCGGTCAGAGCACCCCGAAGTGCCCGAGGTCATCCGGGATGTTGCAGCGGTCACGCAGAGCGAATGCCGGCCCCCGGATGGCGTCGATTTCAGCCTTGGTCTGCGGGTTGGCGGCCAGGTAGTTCGCAACCTTGCTGCGCGCGTCCGCACGCGGTAGAGGCTCTACGCTGGTGAACAAGGCGTTCACGTCGGGGTGGGTGAACAGGTAACCCGCCATCGCGGTGGCCACTTGGGCTTCCACCGCGGTGATGTCAGCGGCTGTGCAGCCAGGGCCTGGTTCGGCGGCCGCGGGCGCGGCCAGGCCGACCAGGACGACACCGCCGCCGAGAATTGACGCCGCCGCGCGTCGGGCCGAGAAAGTGAGTGTCATGAGGCTCCCTGGGTTCGATTTCCGGGATTTACATTAGACAGTTGGTCCGCTTCCTGCACTGCGAGGGCGGACCCGACTCGGTAGACTCCGTCGCAGCCCACTTAAGGAAATGGTCACATGAAGCGGACACAGCGGTTCCTGGTTCTGGTCGCCGGCGGGATCGGCACAACGGCCGCACTGCTCGGCGCTCCCACCGCGGCGGCCGATGAGTACGGCGGCGGAAGTGCCAACAACCCGCTCCTGCCGGGATGCGAGGTGACCGGCGGAAGCGCTGTGATCGGCGGACAGGACACCGATTGCGCCAGCCCCGGCAATTCGCAGATCACCGCCACCCCCAACGACCTCGGCGTCATCGGGGGGTACGGCGGGTGGGGAGAGGGATTCGGGTTCGGGTACGGCTGGTGAGTCGGCGCTAACCTGTCGGTGGACTCTGGGTCGGCTCAGACAGACCTGGATCGAGTACCAATGCTTCGGGCAGGTCGTGTGACAGTCCCGCAGTTGGAAGCAAGCCGCGAGCCGCTGCCTCGGCCTTCGCCACAGCCTCGGCAATCTCGGGGTCGGTTCGGGTGGTGAACCAGTCGGCGACTTCCTCGGAGTCGTCCGTTGGCGCAGCCGCGGTGTCCTCCGGCGTCGGTTGATAGCGGAAAACCCCGTCCGACCCGGGGGCACCGAGCAGCTTGGTGAAACCCTGCAGCGCCGAACCGAAGTCGCTCGGCACCAGCCAAACCTTGTTGGCTTCGCCCTTAGCCATCTCCGGCAGCGTTTGCAGGTACTGGTAGGCCAGCATTTCCGGCGTCGGCCGGCCCGCCTTGATCGCCGCGAACGTCTTCTCGATCGCCTTGGCCTGTCCCTGGGCGTGCAGATACTGCGCGGCCCGCTCACCCTGCGCACGCAGGATCCGGGACTGCCGCTCGGCCTCGGCTGCAAGGATCGCCGCCTGCTTGGCGCCCTCGGCTGCCAGGATCTGAGCCTGCTTGGCACCCTCGGCCTGTTTGATCGAGGCCTCTCGGGTGCCCTCAGCGGTCAGGATCATCGCGCGCTTCTCGCGGTCGGCGCGCATCTGCTTCTCCATCGAGTCCTGGATCGACGGCGGCGGATCGATACTGCGCAACTCCACCCGGGCCACTCGCAGCCCCCACCGGTTCGTGGCCTCGTCGAGCACCCCGCGTAACTGACCGTTGATCTGATCGCGGCTGGTCAGTGTCTGCTCCAACGTCATCCCACCGACGACGTTTCGCAGCGTTGTGGTGGTCAGTTGCTCGACGCCGACGATGTAGTTGTTGATCTGGTAGACCGCGGCCTGCGGATTGGTGACCTGGAAATACACCACCGTGTCGATATTCACGGTCAGGTTGTCCTCGGTGATGACCGGTTGCGGCGGGAACGAGACCACCCGTTCACGAAGGTCCACCCGAGCCCGGATCCGGTCGATGAACGGAATCAGCAGGGTCAGCTGCCCGGACACCGTCTTGCTATACCGGCCGAGCCGCTCGATCACCGCCGCCTCGGCCTGCGGAATGAGCGCGACGGATTTCGCCACCACGACCACAGCGAAGATGACCAGCACCGCCAACAGCACCAAGCCTGCCGTCGCTCCGTCCATGTCGATCCTTTCAGGGGTTACGCCAGACCACCGCGGTTGCACCGTTGATATGCATGACGGTGACCTGGTCTCCTGGCTCGTAGCTGTCGTCCTCGTTGAGCGGACGGGCTGTCCATACCTCCCCGTCCAGCTTTACCTGGCCCTGCTGGCGGTTGATCCGGTTGAGCACCAGCGCCGATCTGCCCTCCAACGCCCGGGCGGGCTCTGGAAGTCGGGTGCCTGCCGTGAACCGCCGCCGCAAAATGGGGCGCACCAGCACCAGCAGCAACACCGAAACCAGCAGGAACACTGCACCGTCGGCCCACACCGGAAAGCCCAGCAATGCGAACCCGGAGGTCGCCAGAGCACCGCCGCTGAGCATGAGCAGCGACATGTCCCCGGTAAGCGCTTCGGCCGCCCCGAGTCCCAGAGCAAACACCAGCCAGATCAGCGAGGCCGACATAACGCCACCTTACGCGCGGACCAGGTCCCGCGTCGCCGGCCGTCCGGCGCGCCCGAGAACTACTACACTCACGTCCAACATGTGGTGCCCGAGTGTCTCGTTATCGGTGTGGACCAACGCCTGGCTGGCCGGCCAGGCGGCCCCCGACGATGTCCTGGACGCGTTAAGCGACTGGGCGCCAGCGCATTCGGTCACCGCCTATGACGCGGTGGCGGCGGGGCGCACCGGATTGCCGTGGCCGGATATGGACGGCACCGGGGCGATGTCGCTGTTGCAGACCATCCGCACGGCGATCGGTCCCCGCAACTCCGACGTGCGGTCGGCGAGTCCGTCGATCGCCCTGGCACTTCCGGTGCCCGGAGACGTCCGTGGCCTGCCGGCCGGCACCCAGTTCCAGGCCGACGCCCTCGAGACTGGCGAGGCCGTCCTGGTGCGATCCGCCGACGGCAGCGCGATCGGCCTGGTGCCGACTTTCGAATGTGCCGAGGACGAAACGGGTTACGACGCCGGCTACGGCGAAAACCACGACGAGGCACCGATTTCGGTGACCGCGCTGCTGTGGTCGGTCTATTCGCTGCCCGCATTCCCGATGTCCGACCAGATGGATCTGGGCGAGGCCGAGTTCGCGCTTCGCTCGGCGGTCCGATCCGCCGCCGAGGCACTGGACGGTCTGAGATTGGTTGCCGGAGCGGAGGATCCCCGCACGCTCGTCGACGAGGTCCTACAGGCCACCCGCCACCACCGACTTCCCGACCACGCACCGGACCGGGCGGTTCGGGTGCTGAACACCGCCGCGCATGTCGACGCGATCGTCACCGTCAGTTCCGGGGTGGCGCCGATCGGCACCCAGAGCGCCTCCCAGGCGCACATCGCCGACGCGGCAATGCGGCCGTTGGCCTCGGTCGTCCGCGCGGCGCGATCCGCAGCCGTCAATGCGATCCTGCAGTCAGCCTGGCGCTGATCATGGACGACCCGCGGCCGCGGCGGCAGCCGCGCTGGCTTCGCAGTCGGCCGTGCAGAACCGCCCGTTGACGCTCGACCCGTAACCGGGAACCGCCTCGGGCCCAACCACTCTGGACGCTGCGCGGCCCTGGCGGACCTCATCGAGCAGGTCGAGTGCCAATCGCGCGTAACGCGGCTGCGCGTTGGGCGTGGTGGCCCGCGCCAGGGCCACGCCGAGTTCGGATGCCTGCTCGGCCAATTCGCTGTCGAGATCCCAGATGACCTCGATGTGGTCGGCGACGAAGCCGACCGGACAGACGATCACCGCTCTCGCGCCGGCCTGGGCCAGCGTCGCCAGATGATCCCCCACATCGGGTTCCAGCCAGGGCACCTGCGGCGGCCCGGAGCGCGACTGCCACACCACGTCGTAATCGTCGTAGCCGGCGGCGGCCGCGATCAGGCTTGAGGTGTAGCCGACCTGTCGGGGGTACAAACTCGGCCCGCAGCGATCGACCGCACGCATCGGAATCGAGTGCGCGGTGAAAACCAGCCGGGCTCCCGCCCGTAGTTCGTCGGGCAGTTCGGCGGCGGCCTCGGCGATCGCGTCGGTGAACATCTCGATCAGCAGCGGATGGTCGAAGTACTGGCGCAGTTTCTGCAGTTTCGGGGCTGTCTCTCCGACGGCCGTCCGGGCGCGGGCAATGTCCTCCTGGTACTGGGTGCAACCGGAATATCCGCCCCACGCTGAGGTGCTGAAGACCGCAGCGCGGCGCACGCCGTCGGCCTGCATCTGAGCCACCGTGTCTTCGACGAACGGATGCCAGTTGCGGTTGCCGAAGTACACCGGCAGGTCCTCGTCGCGCGCGGCGAGTTCGGTGCGGATTGCCTCGATCAACGCCCGGTTGATGCCGTTGATCGGGGAGACCCCGCCGAAATGCAGATAGTGCTCGGCCACCGACTCCAGTCGTTCCCGGGGGATTCCGCGGCCGCGGGTGACGTTCTCGAGGAACGGCATGACCTGTTCGGGCCCCTCGGGTCCGCCGAAGGACAGCAGCAGCAGTGCGTCGAAGTTCTCGTTCATCGCCGGTGTCTACAGCAGTTGGGTGCTGGCGCCGCCGTCAGCGTAGATCACCGTGCCGGTCGTGGCGGGAAGCCAGTCGGAGATCAGTGCGCAGACCGTCTTCGCGACGGCGGTGGGATCTCTCATGTCCCAGCCGAGCGGGGCACGCTGATCCCAGCCCTCCTCAAGCATCGCCATCTCGTCCTTGAATTCGTCGCCCAGCGCGCCACCCATGATCGCGCTCATGGCCAGAGTCCGGATCGGTCCGGCCGCAACGAGATTCGACCGCACGCCGACCTTGCCGGCCTCACGGGCGACGAACCGGTTGACCGATTCCAGCGCGCTTTTGGCGACGGTCATCCAGTTGTAGGCCGGCATGGCGCGGGTGGGGTCGAAGTCCATGCCGACGATGCCGCCGCCCGGGTTCATGATCGGGAGAAGGGCTTTGGCCAGCGTTGCGTACGAGAAGGCCGAGATCTCGATGCCCTTGGCCACATCCTCATAGGGCGCGTCGAAGAATGGGTTGATACCCATTCCACTGGGCGGCATGTAGCCGATCGAGTGCACCACCCCGTCGAGCTTGTTGCCTTCGCCGATCACCTCGGTGACCCGGTCCGCCAGGGTGTCGAGGTGCTCCTGGTCCTGCACGTTCAACTCCAGCAGCGGGGCCGGGTTCGGCAGCCGGTCGGCGATCCGGCGGATCAGCTTCATGCGGTCGTAGCCGGTCAACACCAGTTCCGCACCCGCCTCCTGGGCGACCCGCGCGATATGGAACGCGATGGAGGAATCGGTGATGATCCCCGTAACGAGGACGCGCTTGCCCTCGAGAAGCCCTGCCATGTAAATCCTTTCGTCTTTGCCTCGTCAGGGCCTAGTGGCCCATGCCCATGCCTCCGTCGACCGGGATGACCGCGCCGGCGATGTATCCCGCGTCCTCCGACGCCAGGAAGCTGACCGCACCGGCGACCTCCTCGGCGGTACCGATCCGCTTGGCCGGAATGAATTCCAAGGCGCCCTTCTGAACCCGCTCGTCCATCGCACGGGTCATATCGGTGTCGATCAGGCCAGGTGCGACCACATTCGCGGTGACGCCGGCTTTCGACATTTCGCGGGAGATCGACCGCGCCATCCCGATCAGGCCGGCTTTCGAGGCGGCGTAGTTGGACTGGTTGCCGATGCCCCACATGCCCGAGACCGAACCCACGAAGATCATCCGGCCGAACCGGTTCTTCTGCATGCTGCGCGCCGCCCGCTGGGCCACCCGGAACGCCCCGGTGAGGTTGGTGTCGATGACCTGCTCGAACCGCTCCTCGGTCATCCGGATCATGAATGCGTCCGCGGTGATCCCGGCGTTGGACACCAGCACCTCCACCGGGCCCTGATGCGCTTCGACCTCTGTGAAGGCGCGATCCACGGCCTCGTTGCTGGTGATGTCACATTCCACGCCGAACAGGCCCTCCGGTGCCCCCGATCCGCGGTGGGTGACGGCCACCTTGTGCCCGTCGGCGGCCAGGCGCCGGGCAATAGCCAGGCCGATCCCCCGGTTTCCGCCGGTCACCAGCACCGAGCGGGACACGAACTGGGGTTTGCCGCCTGAGGTCTGCTCACTCATGCCCGTCAACTTAGTGCCTGCTGCGGGCCACGCCGAAATCAACCCGCTGGGATTCGCGTCGGCCTTAACCCGGCAGGCGACGGTTGATGAGTAGGGCGGCGAGCGCGGCCAGCGCCAGTAGCAGGGAACCCAGACGCAGCCAGCCCACGCTGGCGTCGCCCTTCACCGTCTCGTATCCGATCTGGTCCTGCAGCGAGGTGAACACCTCTTTGAGTTGCTCCAGCGTCGAGGCGCTGTAGGAGTTGCCGTCGGACAGTTCGGCGATCTTCTTGAGCATCTCGTCATCGACCGGCACGGGCTGACGCTGATCGTTGATCTCCACGTAGCCGTACGGGGTTCCGAATGACACCGTCGAGATCGGCACCCCCTGGTCCTTGGCGGTGCGCGCCGCGGTGAAGGCGCCTTTCGGGTTGTCCGGGTTGGATGGCACCGTCTCCTTGCCGTCGGACATCAGCACGACGCGTCCCGGTGGTCTGTCTCCGCTGTCGCCGCCGCCGATCACCGCACCCACGGTGGCGATCGCCTGCAACGCCGTGAAGATCGCCTCACCGGTGGCTGTTCGATCGGCAAGCTGAAGCTTGTCGATGGCCAGCTTTGTCGGTTCACGGTTCGTGGTCGGCGAGACCAGCACCGTGGCGGTTCCCGCGTAGGAGATCAGGCCGAGATTGATCCCCGGGGTCAGCTGATCGGCAAACTGCTTGGCCGCTTCCTGCGCGGCCGCAAGTCGGCTGGGCTCGACGTCGGTGGCCCGCATGGACTGGGACACATCGATCACCAGCATCACCACCGCGCGGTTGCGCGGGATCCGCACGTCGTTCTGTGGCCCTGCCATGGCGATGGTGAACAACACCAGCGATGAGACCAGCAGGATCGCGGGCACATGCCGCCACTTCTTGGGGCGTTGCGGCGCAACCTTTTCCAGCAGCTCCATGTTGGCGAACCGAAGGATGCGCTTCTGCCGGGCCCGCTGCACGTAGACATAGAGCGCAACCAGCGCCGCGACCACGAGCAGGAACAGGAAGAACCAGGGATGGGCGAAGTTGGTGAGCGCCATCGGCCCCAGCAACGGCAGGCTCATTGGGCGCCTGCCATCGCTCCGCGGCGCCGGGAGGCGACGAAGCGCACGATGTCGGCGATCCAGTCACGGTCGGTGCGCAGCGTCATCATCGGGGCGCCGCAGCGGCGCAGCGTGCGCGCCACCTCGTCGCGGTGCAGCGCCGCGGCGCGCGCGAAGTCGTCGCGGAGTTGCTCGTCGATGGTGAATTCGCGGGTGATGCCGGTCTCGGTGTCCTGGAGGATGACATCCCCGACCGCGGGCAGTTCGACATCGCGCGGGTCGAGCACCTCGATGCCCAGTACCTCGTGGCGCGCGGCGATGGCCCGTAGCGGCCGCATCCAGTTGATCGGCCCGAGGAAGTCACTGATGATCACGGCCATCCCGCGGCGGCGTTCGGGGCGGCGCAGCGCGTCGATGGCGACGGCCAAGTCTCCCCGTACCCCCAGAGGAGCGCGTGGGGAGGTCGCGATTGCCCGCAGCAGGGTCTGTTCGTGCTGCCGCCCGGACCGGGCGG
>CAZRFC010000120.1:0-4497 GCA_964598975.1 uncultured Mycobacterium sp.
GACGATGGCCGTCTTTCCTACCCCGGGCTCACCGATGAGCACCGGGTTGTTCTTGGTGCGACGGCTCAGGACCTGGATGACACGACGAATCTCGTTGTCGCGCCCCACAACCGGGTCGAGCTTGCCCTCGCGGGCACGTGCGGTCAGGTCGGTGGAGTACTTCTCCAACGCCTGGTACTGAGCCTCGGGGTCGGCACTGGTGACCCGCGCACTGCCGCGAACCTTGACGAATGCCTCCCGCAGCGCCTGCGGCGACGCGCCGGCGTTGGTCAGCAGCTTGGCGACGTCGGAGTCGCCGGTGGCCAGACCGACCATCAGGTGCTCGGTGGAGACGAATTCGTCGCCCATCTCGGTCGCCAACTGCTGGGCGGTGTTGATGGCGGCCAGCGACTCGCGCGAGAGTTGCGGCTGCGACGTCGCGCCACTGCTGGACGGCAACCGGTCGACGAGGCGCTGCGCCTCCGCACGGATGGTCGCCGGCTGGACGCCGACCGCTTCGAGCAGCGGTCCGGCAATGCCGTCGGTCTGGCCGAGCAGAGCCAACAGCAGATGGGCGGGCCGGATTTCCGGGTTGCCGGCGGCACTGGCCGCCTGCAACGCCGCGGTCAGCGCCGCCTGGGTCTTGGTGGTCGGGTTAAACGAGTCCACGACACCTCCATTTCTCCTGGTAAAAGCTTGTCGAGCTATATAACACCAGCAGCCTTGAGTCTGTTCCGCTCAAGTCTAGTGAATTGAGCCGCCACGGCGATAGGGACTTCTGGCATCTGATCCGAACCGGCGGCCCCCGGGCTTTATTCGAACATATGATCGGCAGATGGGCGACCTCGCCGCCATCGGATACCACGGTCAGCCGTTGCGCCCGCCGTTTCGCCCGGTTCGCCCACCGCTGCCCGTTCTGGTCGACCTCGGCGTCCTGTTCCCCCGCCGCCCGCACCGCACCGGCCGCTACCACCCGCAGGGCCTGCAGATGGACAAGGTGGTGGCCGCCACGCTGAGTTGCTGGGGATTGTGCGAGCAGGGCGAGTGGTGGGGCCTGGTGACCTACGACATCGCCTACGGCGCCGAACGGAGGGCGGTGACGCACTGGGTGCCGGCCTGGTTGCTGCGTCGCGCCGGGTAGGTTTCCCCCGTGAGCAACGCCCCGGACCTCAACGAGCTGATCCCGTTGGCACTGGTCATCGCGATTTCGCCGTTGTCGATCATCCCGGGAATTCTGGTCCTCGGGACTCCACGCCCCCGACCGACGAGCATCGCGTTCTCGACTGGCTGGTTTCTGGGCATCGCGCTCATCACCGCGGCATTCGTGGGCGGCGCGGACATGTCGAACAACGGGCTGGACAGCAAGCCGGCCTGGTCGCCCTATGTCCGCATCGTGATCGGTGCCGCTCTGATCGGCTTCGCCCTCTACCGGTGGTTCGGACGCACCGACGGCGCGGCGCACAACCCGAAATGGATGACGCTGATGACCTCGATCGGTCCCGGCCGGGCGTTCGTCACCGGAATCGTGCTCACCGTCGCCAACCTCAAGGTGTTCTTGATGTGCGCGGCAGCAGGGGTGGCCATCGGCACCGCCGCGCTGGGCCGGCCCGGCGCCGCTCAGGCCGTGCTCGTCTTCACCGCACTGTCCGCTTCAACGGTGGCCGTGCCGGCACTGGCCTACCTGTTCGCCGGGCCGCGACTGGACGCACCGCTGGGGCGGGTCAAGGCGTGGATGGAGCGCAACCACACCGCCCTGGTGGCCGGGATCATCCTGGTGATCGGTGCCGGCCTGCTCTACAAGGGCATTCACGCGCTGTAACCGCGGAGCGCTCGACCACCTGAGGTCCGCAGACTCTTGGTCTGAAGGACTTTCGCCCCTTACGCTCGGATGTAGGGTGAGATGAACATCACAGGGGTGGGATTCAGGGGGATCGTGATGGCCAAAACCGACGCGGCCGAAGAGATCGACGGCATCGCGTGGAAGTTCCTGTGCTCGCCGTTCACCAGGCGCGATTACTGGGACTGGCCACTGGAGCGTCGTATCGACGCCTTCCTCCGTCATCTCAAGCGACCGGACATCCTCAATGACGGCGCCGCCTACAGCACGCTGATCGACCGGGTGATGGCCAACTTCCCACGGGCCCGGCGCGACGGCGTCCTCGACCCGCCGCGCCGGTAGCGGACGGCGGCTAAAGAAGGTTATGGACGACGCGATCATCCACAAAGGGCCCGACGACCTGAAGGTAACGCCGAATTTCGGCGACTATGACGCCACCCGTGCCTCGTTCGCGTGGTCACAGGTCCCCGACCTGTGTGCCGGGATGGCACCGGGCGGGTGCAATATCGCCTTCGCGGCAGTGGACCGTCATGCCGAAGGCCCGCACGCCGACAAGACCGCACTGCGGTTCATCGCCGACCACCCCGGCACCGAACAGTTGAGCACCCAGGACCTCACCTATGCCGACCTGGGCCGGCTCACCCGGAAGTTCACCAACGTGCTGCGCAGCCTCGGAATCGGCAAGGGTGACAAGGTCTTCGTCATCATGGGCCGCGTCCCCGAGCTGTACATCAGCATGCTCGGAGCACTGCGCAACGGCAGCGTGGTCTCGCCGCTGTTCTCCGCCTTCGGCCCCGAACCGATCGCCACCCGGGTCAACATCGGCGCCGCCGACGTCCTGGTGACGACCACCGCCATCTACAAACGCAAGATCGCCAAGATCCGCGATCAACTCCCATCGGTCAAACACGTGCTGGTGGTTGGCGACACGGAAGCCGAGGAGATCCCGGGCACGCACAACTTCGGTGACCTGATGGACCGGGCAGGCGAGGACGCACCCATCGAACAAACCGGCCCGGACGACCCGTCACTGCTGCACTTCACCAGCGGCACCACCGGCACCCCCAAGGGCGCACAGCACGTCCATGCGGCGGTGGCCATGCACTACATCACCGGCCGCTTCGCCCTGGATCTGCATCCGGATGACATCTATTGGTGCACAGCCGATCCGGGCTGGGTGACCGGTACGGCCTACGGAATCATCGCGCCGTTGCTGCACGGGGTCACCTCGATCATCGACGAAGCGGAGTTCGACGCCGAACACTGGTACCGCATCCTGCAGGACGAGAAGGTCAGCGTCTGGTACACCGCCCCTACCGCGGTGCGGATGCTGATCAAAGCCGGCCCGGACCTGGCCGCCAAGTACACCTTCCCCCATCTCCGCTTCATCGCCAGCGTGGGCGAACCACTCAACGCCGAAGCGGTCTGGTGGGGTAAACGGGTGCTGGGCTTGCCGATTCATGACAACTGGTGGCAGACCGAGACCGGCGGCATCATGGTGGCCAACACCCCGGCCTTCGATATCAAGCCCGGATCGATGGGGCGGCCACTGCCCGGCGTGGATGTCGTCGTCGTCAACCACGACGACACGGAGGGGGCATCCGGTGCGGTTACCGTCATCGACCAACCCGATGTCGAAGGGGAACTGGCACTTCGGGTGGGGTGGCCGTCGATGTTCCGCGGTTATCTGAACCAGGATGAGCGCTACCGCAAGTGCTTCTCCGGCGATCTTTATCTGTCCGGGGATCTGGTCAAGCGCGACGCCGACGGCTACCTGTGGTTCGTCGGCCGCGCCGACGACGTCATCAAGGCATCCGGCCACCTGATCGGTCCGTTCGAGGTGGAGAACGTGCTCACCGACCACGACGCGGTCGCCGAAGCCGCCGTGATCGGCAAGCCGGACCCCACCTACGGCGCGGTCGTGAAGGCGTTCGTCACCCTGAAATCCGGCTACACCGGGGATGACGCCCTTCGCCGCGACCTGATGGGCCATGCCCGCAAGCGACTCGGGGCGGCGGTGGCACCCAAGGAGATCGACTTCGTCGACTCGCTGCCGCACACTCGCAGCGGGAAGATCATGCGGCGCCTGCTCAAGGCCCGCGAGCTCGGACTGCCCGAGGGCGACACCTCCACAGTGGAGGCGCCTCCGGCGCCGATCTCCACGGTAGAAACGCCGGGGGCCACCGCGTGACGGATCCTGTTCTGGCGCGCGCACTTCTGACCGACATGATCCGGATCCGGCGCATGGAGGAGAAGTGCGCGGAGATGTACAGCGCCGGCAAGATCCGCGGATTCCTGCACCTGTACGTGGGCGAAGAGGCAGTGGCGGCGGGGTCCCTGCGGGTACTCGGAGCCGACGACGCGGTCATCGCCACCTATCGCGAACACGCCCACGCGCTGCTTCGCGGCATCCCGATGACCAAGATCATGGCCGAAATGTTCGGCAAACAGGAGGGTTGTTCGGGAGGTCGCGGCGGATCGATGCATCTGTTCGACGCCGGCCGGCGGTTCTACGGCGGCAATGCGATCGTGGCGGCCGGACTGCCACTGGCGGCGGGGCTGGCCTTCGCCGACAGGCAACTGGGCCGAAAGCGGATCAGCGCCTGCTATTTCGGCGAGGGCGCCACGGCCGAGGGCGCGTTCCACGAGACCATGAACATGGCCGAACTCTGGCAGCTGCC
>CAZRFC010000120.1:4597-10980 GCA_964598975.1 uncultured Mycobacterium sp.
CGGGCCGAGGTGGACAAATGGCGCGAACAGGACCCGATCCCCACGTTCACCGAACTGTGCATCGCCGGCAACCTGCTGACCGCCCAGGACGTGGCGGACATCGAGAAGGCGGTGGCGACCGAGGTCGACGAGGCCGTGGCCTACGCCGAGGCCGGAACGCTGGAGAGCGTCGACACCCTGACCCGCGACGTGATGACACCCAGCGGCGGTAACGCATGAAGGCCACCTACCGCAGCGCCGTCCACGACGCCATCGCCGACGCCATGCGCGCCGACGAACGGGTGATTCTCATGGGAGAGGACGTCGGACGCTACGGCGGGACGTACGCGATGTCCAAGGGAATGCTCGAGGAGTTCGGGCCAGAGCGGATCCGTGACACCCCTATCTCCGAGTTGGGCTTCGTCGGGATCGGAATCGGCGCCGCACTGGGCGGACTGCGACCCATCGTCGAAGTGATGACGGTGAACTTCAGCCTGCTCGCGCTCGACCAGATCGTCAATACCGCTGCCGCACTGAGGCATATGTCCAACGGACAGTTCTCCGTACCGGTGGTGGTCCGGATGGCCACCGGGGCCGGACGCCAGCTGGCCGCCCAGCACTCACACAGCCTGGAGAACTGGTACGCCCACATCCCCGGTATCACCGTGCTGGCGCCGGCCAGCATCGCCGACGCCTACGGGATGCTGCGCACCGCCCTCACCCAACCGGATCCGGTGATCATTGCCGAACACGTCGCCCTCTACAACGTCGCCGCCGATGTCGAATCGCTGGCCCCCACCGACATCACTCGTGCGGCGTTGCGCCGCAACGGATCTGACGCGACCATCATCGCCTATGGCGGTTGTGTCCCCAAGGCGATCGACGCCGCCGAACAACTGTCGCAGTCCGGTGTGGAGTGCGACGTCATCGACCTTCGGGTGCTGCGGCCCCTCGATGACGCGACCATCATGGCCTCGGTCCGTAAGACACACCGGGTGGTGGTCGTCGACGAGGCGTGGCACACCGGCAGCCTCGCCGCCGAGATCAGTGCGCGCATCGTCGAGCAGGCGTTCTACGAACTCGACGCACCGATCGCCCGGGTGTGCACCGCGGAGGTCCCGATCCCCTACGCCAAACACCTTGAGGAGGCGGCGTTGCCGCAGCCGGACAAAATCGCCGCCGCCGTGCGTGGACTGTTCGGGAATGCCGCATCCGCGACGGGGAACGCATGATCGAGTTCGCGATGCCGGCCCTCGGGGCGGACATGGACGAGGGTCGACTCGACGAGTGGCGGATACAACCCGGCGACACCGTCACCCGCGGGCAGATCGTGGCAGTCGTCGAAACCACCAAGGCCGCAGTGGAAATCGAGTGCTGGCACGACGGGGTGGTGGACAAGTTGCTGGTGCCGGCCGGAGAGACCGTCGCGGTGGGGACACCCCTGGCCACGCTGCTGGAACCCGGCGAGGCGCCCGGCGCGGCGCCGTCGGCTCCCCCTGCAGCCGAGCCGGTGGAATCGACACCCCTGGCGGTCGAAGCGACTGCGCCCCAGAGCATCCCGACCCAGGTCGGCCACCGGCTGTGGGTCTCCCCGGTGGCGCGTCGCACCGCGGCCTCGCTGGGGGTGGATCTCAAGACCGTCACCGGGACCGGCCCGCAGGGGGCGGTCACGTTGCATGACGTCGAGCATGCCGCGGCCACCGCCCATCACGAGGCACCCAAACCCGTTGCACCCCCGCCGCCGCCGGCGGGCGGCGTTCCGAAGTCGGCGGCCGAGAAGGCCCGCGAACGCGGTGCGGCGATGCGCGCGTCGATCGCCGCGGCGATGAGCCGCTCCAAACGCGAGATCCCGCACTACTACCTGGCCGACGAGATCATCCTCGACACCGCGCTGTCGTGGCTGACTGAATACAACGCCGACCGCCCGATCACCGAGCGGATCCTGCCGGCCGTGCTGCAACTCAAAGCCGTCGCATTGGCCACACTGCGCTACCAGGAATTCAACGGCTTCTGGCGTGACGATCACTTCGAACCCGCCAACGGCACACACGTCGGCGTGGCCATCTCGCTGCGCGGCGGGGGCCTGGTGGCCCCGGCCATCCACGACGTCGCCGAAAAGCCATTGCCGGAACTGATGGAGGATCTGACCGACCTGGTGGCCCGTGCCCGCGCCGGGTCGCTGCGCAGTTCGGAGATGTCCGACCCGACGATCACCGTCACCAACCTCGGCGAGAACGGCGTCGACTCGGTGTTCGGCGTCATCTACCCCCAGCAGGTGGCCATCCTGGGATTCGGCCGGCCGGCCCAGCGGGTGGTCGTCGTCGACGGCGGCATACGGGTCGCCACCACGGTGCATTCGAGCCTGGCTGCCGACCACCGCGCCAGCGACGGCGCCCGGGGAGCGCTGTTCCTGGCGGAGATCAACCGGCTGCTGCAGCGGCCCGGTGAACTGTAGGACCCCGATGGGAAGGAGACTCTCGTGAGCAGTGGGACCCGGGCCGGAGTGGTGGCCGAACTTCTCGACATCGCGCCGGAGATCGAGGAGGCCGACCTGAGCGACAGCGAGTTGCTTCGCGACCAGGTCGATCTGGACTCGATGGACTGGCTGAACTTCCTGGTCCGGTTACACAAGCGCTTCGCGGTTGACATCCCCGAGTCCGAGTACGCCTCGCTTCGGACAATCGACGACCTCACCAGCTATATCGACCAGCACCGCTGATGTGTGTGCGGCTTGGTCAACCACCGATCGTTCATGGCACAATCCGACAATGGCCCAGTTGCCCTCAGTAGTCCTGAAAGATCCGTCGTCGGCTCTCACCGCGACCTTCGTCCCGTCGGCGGGCATGGTCTGCACTTCGCTCTCCGACGGCGGGGTGGAACTGCTCGGGCAGCGCCGAGGCCTCAACGCCTACCTGACGACCGGCAAGACCATGGGCATCCCGATCCTTTACCCGTGGGCCAACCGGCTCTCCGCCAACGGCTACGCGGTGGACGGCGGCGCTGTGACGCTGACGCCCGGTGTCGGCGGGGTGCGGTCCGATGAGCACGGGCTGGTGATCCACGGTGTGCTGGCGGCCTACCCCGGCTGGCTGGTCACCGAGCAGGAGGACAACCGGTTCATCGCAGACCTCGACTACGGGGGTCAGCCGCGTCTGCTGTGCAGCTTCCCGTTCCCGCACGTGGTCACACTGGACATCAAACTGGCCGACCGGGCACTGACCATCGAGACCACCGTGACCCCGACCACCTCGGCCTCGGTACCGCTGTGCTTCGGCTTCCACCCGTACCTGACCATCCCGGACGTGCCGCGCTCGGAGTGGCACCTGGAGACCCCGCCGATGCGACACCTGCCGGTCGACCACTGGGGGATCCCGACCGGCGCCACCGAGGAGTGGGCGGCCAAGACCGAGAAACTGGGAGACCGGGTCTTCGACGACGGCTTCGACGAGGTTCCGCAAGGCGCGAAGTTCGCACTGTCGGGCGGGGACCGTCGCATCGAGGTGATCTTCGACAACGGCTACCCGGCGGCGCAGATCTTCGCACCGAACAACGACGATGTGGTGGGCATCGAGCCGATGGCCGCCCCGACGAACGCGCTGCGCAAGGGAACCTACAACAAGGCCGTTCCCGGCCGGCCGGCCGTCTCGACGTTCACCATCAAGGTCAGCTAGGGCGCGGCCCTCCGTCGACGGTGCGCTGAGGGCGACGATCCGCGGCATTTCGACGCCCTAGGCGCACAATCAACGGGTTGACCGCGGTTTCCAGACCACCAGAGCCGTGCTCTTGGGCACCACCGCCAGATCCCGGCGCGGCCTGGAGCGGGACAGTTCCTCGGCCATCTCCGATAGTCGGGCCTGCAGCGCCTCGACCTGGTTGGTCAATTCGATGATCCGCTTGATCCCGGCGAGGTTGACGCCCTCGTCCTGGGACAGCCGCTGGATCTCGCGCAGCAGTTCGACGTCACGCTCGGAGTAGCGCCGGCCGCCGCCGGCGCTGCGCTCCGGGCTGACCAGACCGAGTCGGTCGTAGGTACGCAAGGTCTGGGCGTGCATACCGGCCAACTCGGCGGCCACCGAGATCAGGAACGTCGTCTGAGTCTCCCGGGGTCCGTTGGCTGCGGTCATGGCCGGTTGCCAACCCATCCGGCCCGCGGATCGAAACCGCTGGCCTTCTCGGCGTTCGCGTAGGCCTCGAGGGCTTGCAGGGCTTCGCCCTCCAGCGATGGCGGCACCGCCACCTTCACCGTGACCAGCAGGTCCCCGGCGCCGCCGGAGCGTTTGGGAACTCCACGACCGCGCACCCGGAGGATGCGCCCGTCGGCGGTGCCCTTGGGCACCTTGACACCGACCTTGCCGTCCAGTGTCGGCACCTTCAGCGTCGTGCCCAGCGCGAGTTCGGTGAAGCTGACCGGCACGGTGACGGTGAGGTCGTCGCCGTCACGGCCGAAGACCTTGTCGGGGCGGACGTGCACGGTGACGTAGAGGTCGCCGGACGGTGCGCCGCGCAGGCCGGCCTCACCCTGGCCGGCCAGCCGAATGCGCTGGCCGTCCTCCACTCCCGAGGGAATCCGCACGTTGATGGTGCGGGTGCGGGTGGTAACTCCGTTGCCTCCGCAGTCGGTGCAAGGGTTCTCGATGATCGAACCGCTACCCCGACATTCGGTGCAGGGCTCGGAGAATCCGAACGCACCCTGGTTGCGGTTGACCACCCCGGAGCCGTTGCAGTTGGCGCACACTTTCGGGCTGGTGCCAGGGCGCGCGCCGCTGCCGTGGCAGGTCGTGCACGGTGCCGGGCTGGTCAGCCGCAGCGGCATCGCCACACCCTTGGTGGCCTCCAGGAAATCGAGTTCGGTCTCGGTCTCCAGGTCCTTGCCGCGGCGCGGGCGGGTGGTTCGCGGTTGCCCGCCGCCCCGGCCGAACAATCCGCCGAACAGGTCGCCGATATTGGCTCCGCCGTCCTGGCCGGCTTGACCGAACAGGTCGTTGAGATTGAACCCGCCGCCACCGTCGTCGTAGCCGCTGAATCCGCCGCCGCCACCGCCACCGCCGAAGCGACGGCCGAAACCGCCGCCGGCGAACATCCGGCGGGTCTCGTCGTACTCCTTGCGCTTGGCCTTGTCGGTCAGCACGTCCCGGGCTTCGCCGACCTCCTTGTAGCGTTCCTCGGCGGCCGGATTATCCGGGTTGCGGTCCGGGTGATTCTCCGCGAGCAGCTTTTTGGCGACCCGCTTGATCTCGTCATCGCTGGCGTCGGAGGAGACGCCGAGCACCTTGTAGAAATCCTTTTCAACCCATTCGCGCTGAACCATGCCGCGTCACCTCCTTAGTCCTCATTGGTCTGACTTCGCCCGATCTCATTCTGCGTTCTGGGCGTCCCAGTGCGGTTCCTCCGTCGGCGTGTCGTTCGAGTCCGTGACCTCAACGGCGTCGACCACGCCGACCATCGCGGGGCGCAGCACGAACTCGCCGAGCTTGTAGCCCTTGCGCATGACGTGGCCGATCACCGGGTTTGAGCCGTCGCCCTCATGCTGCACGGCTTCGTGCAGTGACGGGTCGAAAGCCTCACCCTCGGCGCCGAACTCAGCCAGGCCGAGCCCGCTCAGCGCGGCGGCGAGCTTGTCGGCGACCGACTTCAGCGGTCCGCTTTCCAGGTCGCCGTGACTGCGGGCCCGGTCCAGGTCGTCGATCACCGGGAGCAGTTGGCTGACGACAACGGCCTTGGCCCGCTCGCTGGCGGCCTCCTGATCCCGCAGGGCGCGCTTGCGGTAGTTGGTGAAATCGGCCTGCACCCGCTGGAGATCCGCGGTGAGCTCGGCCACCTTATCGGCATCGCCGGAGGGCGCCCCCGGCGCCGCCCCCGAAGGGGCGGCGCCAGAGACACCTTCACGAACCTCACCGGTCTGCGGGTCGACCCGACGCTTGTCGGTGACCGTCACCGGGATGTCTTCGGGGCCGTTCATACCCCGGGTCGATTCGCTCCTGCCTTCCGGATTCACTTCTGCTCCTGGTCGTCCTCAACGACCTCGGCGTCCACCACGTCGTCGGCACCGGAACCGCCCGCACCGCCGCTGCTTGCGCCGGCCGCCTGCTCGGCCTGGGTGGCCTCGTAGATGGCCTGGCCCAGAGCCTGGGATTCGGTGCCGAGCTTCTCCATCGCGGACTTGATCGCCCCGATATCCGACCCGTTGAGCGCGGTCTTGGCATCGGCGATCGCGGAGTCCACCTTGGCCAGGGTCTCCTCGGGAACCTTCGACCCGCCTTCGGCCCCGCGCTGTTCTGCGACGAACTTCTCCGTCTGGTAGACCAGCGACTCGGCCTGGTTGCGGACGTCGGCTTCCTCGCGCCGCTTGCGGTCCTCGTCGGCGTGCGCCTCGGCGTCCTTGATCATCCGGTCGATCTCCTCCT
>CAZRFC010000121.1:0-9699 GCA_964598975.1 uncultured Mycobacterium sp.
TGGAACATGAACTAGATCCGCGTGCGAAAAGATGCCCCCGTCCAGCGCGACGGGGGCATCTTTCGTTTTCGGGAGTGGAACTACTTCCGGAGCTTTTTTAGCGGGTCGATTGCGCGCTCGAATTGCGGCGCGGTGTCCCTACCGCCGAGCGCGTCGCGGATCTCGGTGAGCAGGCGGTTGGTTTTGTCGGCTGCCGCCTCGGCCGAACCCTGGGAGCGGATCTTGTTGTAGGGCAGGACCACGAAGAAGTAGACGACCGCGGCAACGAGTACGAAATTGATCGCCGCCGACAGTAGGACATTGAGATCAATGGTCTGTCCACCGCCGATGTCGATCTTCAGAATCCCGTAGGACGAGTCCTTGCCGGCGCCGATCCGGTTGATCAGTGGCTGAATGATGCTGTCGGTGAACTTCGTGACCAGTCCGGTGAACGCGGTACCGATGACCACCGCGACTGCGAGATCGACGATGTTGCCGCGCGCCAGAAACTCTTTGAAACCCTTTAACACAGTTGGCCTTTCTTTGCTCAGGATTGCCTTGGGCGTCGAAAGCCTAGCGCAAGGGTGGTGGTGCGGTGTCAGACGTTTTGTCTGAATCAGTGGATTGTCAACGTGAGACTTTGCACCAGACTCGCCGCGGCCAACGCGTTTGCCGTCGCACCGGGAAGCGCTAGCAGTGCCACCCGGTCCGCGCCGGCCGGCGAGATGAACACGACCACAGCGCCACTGGCCAGCAGGCGGGCCCGCGCATCGCGGTCGTCGGACGGCGCTCCGAGGACGTCGACGACGTCACCGGGGCGGATCACGTCCAAGACGGCCGCATCGGCCAGGCGGACGGGGACGTTGCGGGCATCCGGGCCGGCGGTGAGTGTGGTCTGCCGCGATCCCAGCACCCGCGCGTCGGTGAGGACCTCGCCGCGGCGCACGGGCCCCGTGAGTCTGGCGCCCACAGCGGCGTCCAGTGCGGTCAGCGCGCCGTCTGGAACCGTCGCGGCGGGGAGCCTGCGCAGTGCCACATCCTCCGTTCCGACGATGACGCCAGGAGGGACATCCCGGATGGCGATGACGATGCCACGCGGATCATTGGCCGGGTCGGGTCGCCAGGCGGCGACCCCGGCCAGCAGCACCAGCAGCCCGGCGATGAGCCGTCGGGCCGCAACGGTGCGGGCGAAGTCAGGCCGCGCCAAGCGCGAAAGACGGTTGAGAAGGGTGGGATTGAGCGAGTCGCCCATGCCGTCACGGTAGGTGCCGGCCGGCTAACCTGCCCGTCGGCTGCGAGAGCTGCTGTGGATAACGCTCAGCTGGTCGCGGCGGCCGGGGCCGAGCTCGTCGAGGCCGTCGAGCCACCTGAACTCGAGGAGTCCGATGCCTTCTCCGGCTTGGCGGCCTTCTCCGAGGATTTGTCACCGCCGCCGGAGTCGTTCTTGGAACCCGAGGCGTTGCCGCCCTTGCCGCCCTTGCCGCCGCCCGATTCGCGGCTGTCGGTGCGGTAGAAGCCGCTGCCCTTGAACACCACGCCGACCGAGTTGAACAACTTACGCAACCGGCCCGAACATTGTGGGCAACTGGTCAGCGCATCCTCGGTGAACGCCTGAACGGCGTCGAACCGGTGGTCGCACTCGGTGCAGGCGTAGCTGTAGGTCGGCACATCAACCTCCGGACGGGACTGGAACGTTAGCACTCTACCGCGCCAAGTGCTAGAACCGCCATCCGGCGGTGGGCATTCCCGGGTCACGGTCCCAAGGCGATCAGGCCGCCCGGGGTGAGCGCGTGCGTCATCCGCACGTCATGCGGCTCGGAGGGCAATCGATCCAAAACCTCGCAGTCCCGCACCACCGCCACCAGTCGGGTGCCGGGCGCGCACAGCGACAACGACCGGTCATAGAAACCGCCGCCACGGCCGAGGCGCACGCCGCGGCGGTCCACCGCCAGCGCTGGGACCAGCACGACCCGGGCCTCGGCGATCGCGGTCGGCGGCAGCCACGGTTCGGCGGGCTCGCGCAGGCCGAAGCGGCCCGCGACCAGGTTCCGGGGGTGATAATGACCCCATCGCAACGGCAAGTGTTGGCCGTCCGGTCCGATGCACGTCACCGGGAGCAGCACGCTCCGGCATAGCTGGGCCAGCGTCTCGAGCATCTCCGGGGTGCCCGGTTCGGCGCCGATCGGCACGTAGGCCGCCACCACGGGTGCATCGCCCACCGCCTCGACCAGATGGCCGCAGATCCGCCGCGACTCGGCCTGGCGCACCTCACGGGAAGTCGCGCGCCGGGCCGTCAGTAATTGCGCCCGGAAGCCTTCTTTGCCATCTTCGGCCATGTCCACACCCTCCCAGCGGGACAGTTTGCCGCGCCATCGGCGCGCCGGGATAGGGTTGTAGACATGCTCAGCAACCGGGTGCCGATTCCGCGCACCGCAATCGTGCCGGCGGCGGGACTGGGAACCCGGTTCCTGCCGGCGACGAAAACGGTGCCCAAAGAGTTGCTGCCGGTCGTCGACACCCCGGGGATCGAGTTGGTGGCCGAGGAGGCCGCCGAGGCCGGTGCCGAGAGATTGGTGATCGTCACCTCCGAGGGCAAAGATGGTGTCGTCGCACACTTCGTCGAGGATCTCGTCCTCGAGGGGACGCTGGAGGCCCGCGGCAAGAAGGCGATGCTGGAAAAGGTCCGCCGCGCCCCCGCGCTGATCAAAGTCGAATCGGTCGTCCAGGCGGAGCCGCTCGGGTTGGGCCACGCGGTGGCCTGCGTGGAACCAGTGCTCTCGCCCGACGAGGACGCGGTCGCGGTGCTGCTGCCCGATGACCTGGTCCTGCCCAGCGGCGTGCTGGTCACGATGGCTCAGGTGCGCGCCAAGCGGGGCGGGACGGTGCTATGCGCCATCGAGGTCGAACCCGACGAAGTCAGTTCCTACGGCGTGTTCGATGTCGAGACCGTGCCGGACGCCGCCAGCCCGGACATCCTCAGGGTCAAAGGCATGGTCGAGAAGCCTGCCGCAGACAAGGCGCCATCGCGCTACGCGGCAGCGGGCCGCTACCTGCTTGATCGCGCGATCTTCGATGCGCTGCGACGCGTCGAACGCGGCGCGGGCGGTGAGATCCAACTGACCGACGCAATCGCCTTGCTTATCGCCGAAGGCCATCCCGTGCACGTCGTGGTGCATCACGGGTCTCGACACGACCTGGGAAATCCCGGCGGGTATCTGAAGGCTGCGGTTGACTTTGCCTTGGACCGCGAGGACTACGGCCCGGCGTTGCGGGACTGGTTGGTGGAACGGCTGGGGCTGACCGACCGGTAGGGGCGGCCCCGCTGTGAATGAGCAGCCCCGCTAGAAAGGCAGCACTGTGCGTTCGGTGGAGGAACAGCAGGCAAGGGTGACGGCCGCCGCCGTCGCGCCCAGGCCGGTGCGGGTGCCTATCGCCGAGGCGCAGGGCCTGATGTGCGCTGAAGAGGTGGTCACCGAGCGGCCGATGCCGGGGTTCGACCAGGCTGCGATCGACGGCTATGCGGTGCGCAGCGTCGACATCAGCACCGCCGGCGACGGCAACGATGTGGTGTTGCCGGTGATGGGTGTCATCGAGGCCGGCTCCCGAACGCCCACCCGACTGCAACCCAACCAGGCGGCCCGGATCCAGACCGGCGCTCCGATGCCCACGCTGGCCGATGCGGTCTTGCCGCTGCGCTGGACCGATGGCGGGCAGACCCGGGTGACGGCCCTGCGCGGTGTGCGTTCGGGCGCCTACGTGCGACGCGCAGGCGACGACGTCCAACCCGGTGACGTCGCGGTGCGGGCCGGGGCGGTCATCGGGCCCGCGCAAGTCGGCCTGCTGGCCGCGGTCGGGCGCGAACGGGTGCTGGTACACCCCAAACCCAGGGTGTCGGTGCTCAGTGTGGGCGGGGAACTCGTCGACATCTCGCGCACACCCGGCAACGGCCAGGTCTATGACGTCAACTCCTACGCACTGGCCGCCGCCGCGCGCGATGCCGGCGCCGAGGCCACCCGGGTCGGGATCGTCAGCACCGATCCCAAGGAACTGCGCCAGGTGGTCGAGAGTCAGCTCGGCCGCAGCGAGGTCGTGGTGATCTCCGGGGCTGTCGGTGGTGCCGCGGCAGAGAACCTTCGGACGGTGTTGTCCCAGCTGGGCACCATGGAGGTGACCCGCGTCGCGATGCACCCGGGTTCGGTTCAGGGCTTCGGACAACTTGGGTCGGAAGGGGTTCCGACGTTTCTTCTGCCGGCGAACCCGGTCAGCGCACTGGTTGTGTTCGAGGTGATGGTGCGTCCGCTGATCCGGCTGTCGTTGGGGAAGCGGCAACCCATGCGACGGATGATCCGGGCCCGGACGCTTGCCCCGATCACCTCGGTCGCCGGACGGACCGGGTTCCTACGCGGCCAGTTGTTGCGGGATCACGACACCGGCGACTACCTGGTGGAAGCCATCGGCGAGGCGCCCGGCGGATCCTCCCACCTGCTGGCGTCGCTGGCCGAGGCCAACTGCCTGGTGGTGGTGCCCAGCGACGTCGCCGAGGTCCGGTCCGGCGAGGCGGTCGACGTCGCGTTCCTGGCGCAGCGCGGCTGAGGAGCGCGGGACTGACGTGAATTTCTGGGGTCGCGGTACCGCGCACCCGGGGTGGCCGAGTCCGGTGGGTCCGTTGCGGGTTCCCGCCGGCACGCTCCGACTGCGGCCGCCGCGGTTGCGCGACGGTGCGCACTGGAGCCGTATCCGGCTGGCCGAGCAGGAGAACCTGGAGCCGTGGGAGCCCTCCCTGGAAGCGGATTGGGTTCAGCGCCACAGCGTTTCGGCATGGCCGGCGATGAACTCCGGACTGCGCACGGAAGCGCGCAGGGGCAGGATGCTGCCCTACATCATCGAACTCGACGGCCGCTTCCGCGGTCAGTTGACCGTCGGCAACGTGACACACGGTGCGCTGCGGTCGGCCTGGATCGGCTATTGGGTGTCCGCCGAGGTGACTGGCGGCGGAGTCGCCACCGGCGCACTTGCCTTGGGATTGGACCACTGTTTCGGGCCGGTGGGACTGCACCGCGTCGAGGCGACCGTGCGCCCCGAGAACGCCGCGAGTCGGCGCGTTCTGGCCAAGGTCGGTTTCCGTGAGGAGGGCTTGCTCAAGCGCTATCTCAACGTGGACGGCGACTGGCGCGACCACCTGTTGGTTGCGATGACCGTCGAGGAGACCGGCGGATCGGTGGTGGCCGGATTGGTCCAACGGGGAATGGCCAGGTGGGCCTGACAGCGACACGCATGTTGTAAATGTGACACGTGGGGCTGTTGGTGCTTGTCATCAGGGAATTACACGTGTGTAATTGGCACGGCGCGCCGCCACTGAAAGCGGACGTCACGGACCTAGCCTGGTCGGGAAAGGAGCGGGTCCATGCCAAGCATCCCCCAGTCATTGCTCTGGATTTCACTCGTGGTGCTGTGGCTCTTCGTCCTGGTGCCGATGCTCATCAACAAACGCGACACCGTGAAGCGAACCAGCGATGTCGCTCTGGCCACCCGCGTCCTCAACGGCGGTGTCAGGTCCCGGCTGATGAAGCGCAGCGGTCCGGCCGCGGGCCACCGGCACGATCCGGACTGGCAGGCCGGTGACCACTTCGTCGAGGACTACCCCGAGATGTATGACGAGACGATGTACGACGAGACCACTGCCGAGGTGAGCGACTTCGCGGCGCAACGCGACGTGATCCAGGAGTACGACGACGCTGTGCGTGAGGCGCGGATGGGTTCGCGCACCCGGTCGGTTGTGGTCGTCGCGGCGGTCACCGAACAGACACTGGGCGAGACTGACTACCTCGATGTCGATATCGTCGACGAGAACTCCGGCGCACTCCCCGTCGGTGTGGCCGGCGAGCAGGCCAGCCTGTTCGACGCCCCGGCGCCGGAACCGAAGCCGGAACCCGAATCGGTGTTGACCGAGGAAGTCGCCGACGCGCCGGCCGATGTCGTAGGGGACCCGGTGGCCGCCGGTTTTGACGCAAGTCTTCAAGACGAGATCGAGGCAGAATTGCAGGCCGAGTTCCAAGAATCGGTTGGCGAACCGCTTCCCGATGCCGCTTCTCCGGAAGGCTCCCCGGACGGAACTGCCGACGAGTACGAATACATCGAGGACTCTTCAGGTTTGGAGGCCGAAGACGACTCGGCGATGCCGGCGGCGCCGCGGCCGTCAAGCCGGCAACGGCGGCTTTCCAACGCGACCGCGGCCGCGGTCAGCGCCCGAAAGTACCGCTTCCGCAAGCGGGCACTGATGACCATGTCCGCGTTGATGGTGCTGAGCGCCGTCCTAGCGTTCACTGTCAGTCCCACACTGTGGTGGCCCTGCGGCGCAGTGGCCGCCGTCACGGTGCTCTATCTGGGTTACCTCCGTCGTCAGACCCGCATCGAGGAGCAGGTGCGGCGCCGGCGATCGCAGCGGATGGCGCGCTCGCGTCCGGCGGCTGCGCCGATCTTCGAGGAGCGATCCGCGACGCGGGGGCCGGAGGTGGACTTCCCCGAGTTCCCTACCCGGCTCCAGCGCCCCGGAGCGGTGGTGTTGGAGATCGACGACGAGGATCCCATCTTCGAGCATCTCGACGAGGTCCCGTACAGCCGGCGGCACTACGGAATGTCGAGGGACCTGCCGCGGGCGTCGGGTCAGTAGGAACGCTCACCCGACCGGACTGGTAACCTTCCTAGCGGCCAGGGGCTATAGCGCAGTTGGTAGCGCGTCTCGTTCGCATCGAGAAGGTCAGGGGTTCGATTCCCCTTAGCTCCACAGAAGATCCATCGGCAGACGCCGGGTCGTTCGCGGTCCGGTCGGCTATAAAGTCGTAACCGTGCCGGACCGAGCCCGAGTGAAGAACGGCCACCCGCCCAAGGTGTGCCAGCGGTGCCAGCGGCCCTTCGAATGGCGCAAAAAATGGGCCCGTGACTGGGCGAACGTCAAGTACTGCTCGGCGGCTTGCCGCGCACAGGCTGGAAAAACCGATTCGGAGACGACTCGCCGGTCGCAGAACTGACGGCGTGTACAAAATCGCAGTTCAAACGCTTTTTAGCGAAAGTGTGATGAATTCGTCGGCCGGGGAGACCTAATGCTGCGAGTTTAATCGCAATTTGTCCGTTATGGTTTCGTGATGCTTTCGCAGAGACCCCGTGATATGCGTAAGAATTTATCAGGATTCGCCGCCGCGTTCGTTGTGCCAGCCGCTGTCATCCTGGCGCCAGGCGCGGTTGCCAGTCCCAGCCCGGCCGAACAGCCCGCGCCTGCACTGGAGGCGATTCATGCCCCGGCGGCTGCCCCTGGGCCCGCTCCGGAGATTCTTCCCGCTCCCGCCCCCGAGGTTCTGCCGGCTCCGGCTCCTGAGGCGGCTCCCGCAGCTGAGGCGGCGCCGGTGGCTGACGCCGCCCACATCCATCCGGAGATGCTGCCTCCCGGTGACTGCCCGGAGCAGGGCCTGCAGTCCAAGACGATTCTGGCGGCGCGGAGCATCAGCGCCGACTTCCCGGAGATCACCAACATGATCGGTGTCCGTCCGGATGCGAAGCGGTGGCACCCGAACGGTTTGGCGGTGGACATCATGATCCCCAATGCGGGCAGTGCCGAAGGAATTGCCCTGGGTGATGAGATCTTGGCCTACGCGCTCAGGAATGCCGACAAGTTCGGCCTGCAGGACGTCATCTGGCGAGGCGTCTATTACACACCAGCCGGACCCCGGGGCTCGGGGTATGGACACTTCGACCACGTGCACATCACCACGACCGGCGGCGGATACCCGGGTTAGCGGAGTTCTGGCCCCGACCTCAGCGCTGATTCGGCGACTGGGCCGTCGGCGACGGGCTCGGCGCTGCCGGCGGCTGGCCCGGCCGCATCATGCCCGGACCCCTGTCCTCGGGGGCCATCATTCCCATCCCGCCGCCCGGGCCCGTCATCCCGCCCATCATGGGACAGCCACCGGGTGCCATCTGGCCCCCCTGGTAGCCGCGTTGCCACCCGTGGTACCCGCCCGAAGCACGGCCGAGCGCCAGACCGGAGAAGAAGATCACCGCCACGGTGAAAACGATGCCTGCGACGATGCCGACCCAGGCCAGCGTGCGCTGCAGGCGCCGGTCACGGTGATCGGATTCGGCGTACCGGGTCGGTACCGCAGCCACGGCGGATGTGGTTGTGCTGTCGGCAGATTCGGATCGTTCGGTCATGTCGCCTCCCTACGGCTCAGGGGCCGCACCGACCAACCCGCTACTCGCCGAGCAGGGGAGTCCAGTCGGACCCCATCCCCGGCCCGAGTTCCATGGTGCGCCTGCCGGCCGGAATGCGCCAGGGCCGAAGGTCAGCTCTCCTCTAGCCTGCGGGCCAGGCCCTTGTTGATGGCGCGCAGCGTCGCCACTCGGGCGAACCGCTTGTCATTGGCTGGGATGACGTGCCAGCGGGCCTGATCGGAGGTGGTGCGCAGAATCTTCTGATCGACCGCCATCACGTACTCGTCCCAGCGTTCCCGGTTGCGGTAATCCTCTTCGGTGATCTTGTGTTTCTTGTACGGGGTGTCTTCGCGGGCCTTGAAGCGGGCCAGTTGCTCCTCCGGTGAGATGTGCAGCCAGAACTTGGCCACGTAGTAGCCGTGCTCGACCATCTGGGCCTCGAAATCATTGATCTCGTCGAAGGCCCGCTGCCATTCCGCCGGGGTGGCGAACCCTTCCAGTCGTTCCACCAGAACCCGGCCGTACCAGGTGCGGTCGAAGATGACGACCTTGCCGGCCGGGGGCAGATCCCGCCAGAACCGCCACAGATAGTGGTACTTGCGTTCCTCCTCGGTGGGTGCGGCCACCGGAATCACCCGGTAGTCGCCCGCTTCCAGCGCACCGGTCACGCGCCGGATCACCCCGCCCTTGCCGGCGGCGTCCCACCCTTCGAAGGCCAGCACCGAACTGATGCCGCGTGCGCGGGCCTCCAGCGAGAGTTTCTTCAGTTTGGCCTGCTCCCTGGCCAACTGCTCCCGGTACTCCTCCTTGGTCAGGGTTTGGGTGAGATCGACGCCGGACAGCACATTGACGTCCGATTCGAGGTCACCGAACACCGACTCGGCCAACGCCGGTCCTCGATGAGCCTCCCGTTCGTTGAGCCTGGCGTTCAGCGCGGCCAGGATGGTCCGGGCGACGGTGATATCGCGGTAGCGGGAATCGGTGGACTCCACGATGGTCCACGGCGCGCCTGGGGCGCTGGTCTCGCGCAGAATCCGCTCGGCGATCGGCAGCACCGGGCCGAGCGTGTCGATCCCCTTCCAGTCCCGCTGATCCACCTGCCAGCCGGAATGCGGATCCTTCTTCGCCTTCTTCAGCTTCTTCTTCTGCTCCTTGATCGGAGTGTGCAGGAAGAACTTCAGGATCAGGGCTCCGTCGGCTACCAACTCGTTCTGCATGCTGGCGATGTGGCGCAGCCAGACCGAGAAGTGCGGTTCGTCGATCTCGCCCTCGGCGCGCTGAAGTGCGGCCCGCATGAGTCCCCCGACGAAGAACGCCGCCCGGCCCTTGGGCGGTAGCGAGCGCCACAGCCGCCACAGGTGTGGCCGCTGGTACTCCTCGTCGGTGGGGTCGGCGAACACCCGGGTGTCGGCGAAGCGGGAGTCCATCCATTCGTTGAGCCGGTTCACCAACTCGTTAGCGGCGAGGCGGTCGTCGCCGGCGATCCAGATGATGACCGGGAACTTGGCGCTGGCA
>CAZRFC010000121.1:9709-10891 GCA_964598975.1 uncultured Mycobacterium sp.
GGTCGTACTGGGCGTTGATCAGTCCCAGGCGTAAGTCGGGGATCGCGGCTTCGTAGTCCTCTTTGCTGACTTTGTTGCCGACTTCGCACACTTCGAGCACGCCCAACTCCATCTTCCCGCAGGGTTAACGAAAGGTGAACACCACCTTCTCATTACCGGCGCATCGGGGGATGGGTTTTTAGCCGCGCAGCGAGGCCCGCCCGGTGGGAGTCCGGCGGGGAGCGCCTAAGTTGCGCTGCGCTCGTCGCTTTCCAGTGCGTCGAGCACCAGGATCTTGGCGCCCATTTCCTCGGACGACCCCGCGATCGCGTGCTCAGTGCTGCCCCTGCGCAACAGTTCGCTGAGCAGCTCCTGGTCGTAGGTGGCCGCGGGGGTGGAGTCGATGAAGTCCTCGACGAGATCGATGAAGCGCTGCGGATCGTGGTGATGCGGGAAGTGCCCGGAGTTCGGGAAGACCTCCAGGCGCGAGCCCGGCATCGCGGCGTGTGCCATATGGGCGTGGCTGGCCGGGATGACCACGTCCTTATCGCCCCAAACCAGTTGCACCGGAATGGATTCGGTCAAATAACATCGGTCCAGCATGGTCACCACCTGGCCCCGCCAGTCCACGACGGCGCGCAGGGTCCGACTGAAGGCCGCCGAGGCAGTCGGTTCCGGAAGTTCGGCGAGAATACGCAGAGCGTTGGGGATGTCGTGTCCGAAACCGTCAGCGCCGACCACCGTGCTCAGCAGCTTTCCGACCGTCTGCAGCGTCGGCAACACCAACGGCAACCGCAGTAGGGCCAGTGCCTCTGCACCGGCGGGCAGCGATGCGAGTCGCAGCGCGATATTGACGTCCTTGGTCACCCCGCCTGCGCTCACCAGGATGAGCCGCTCCACCAGGTGCGGGAACTGGTAGGCGAACTGCATCGCGACCCCACCTCCCAGCGAGTGCCCCACCACCGTCACCTTGTCGACGCCCAGCACGCTGAGCAGATCGCGCATGCCGTTGGCGTAGGCCGCCACCGAATAGTCGGCCCGGGGCTTATCCGACTGCCCGTGGCCGAGCAGATCCGGTGCGATGACGGTGAAACGGCGGGCGAGCCTGCTGTGGACCGGCTCCCAGGCGGTCGAGTTGTCGCCGATGCCGTGGATCAACAGCAGCGCCGGCCCGGATCCGGCGATCCGGAAGGCGCGCCGGTA
>CAZRFC010000122.1:0-10833 GCA_964598975.1 uncultured Mycobacterium sp.
ATCCGCGACTTCTACAAGGTGCTGCCCGAGTTCGGCACCGTCGACGACTTCGTCGCATTGCTCGACGCCGCCCACCGCCGCGGCATCCGGATCATCACCGACCTGGTGATGAACCACACCTCCGACACCCACCCCTGGTTCGTCGAGTCCCGCCGCGACCCCGAGGGCCCGTACGGTGACTTCTACGTGTGGAGCGACACCAGCGACCGCTACCCCGACGCGCGGGTCATCTTCGTCGACACCGAGGAATCCAACTGGACCTTCGACCCGGTCCGCCGGCAATTCTATTGGCACCGTTTCTTCGCCCACCAGCCCGACCTGAACTACGACAACCCGGCCGTGCAGGAAGCCATGATCGACGTACTGCGGTTCTGGCTGGACCTGGGCATCGACGGCTTCCGACTGGATGCGGTGCCTTACCTGTTCGAGCGGGACGGCACCAACTGCGAGAACCTGCCGGAAACGCATGCGTTCCTGAAGAAGTGCCGCAAGGTGGTCGACGACGAGTTCCCGGGCCGGGTGCTGCTGGCCGAGGCCAACCAGTGGCCGGCCGATGTGGTGGCCTACTTCGGGGATCCGGCGACCGGTGGCGACGAATGCCACATGGCGTTCCACTTTCCTTTGATGCCAAGGATTTTCATGGCGGTCCGGCGGGAGTCGCGGTTCCCGATTTCGGAGATCCTGGCCCACACTCCGGAGATTCCGGATCTGGCGCAGTGGGGAATCTTCCTGCGCAACCACGACGAGTTGACGCTGGAGATGGTCACCGACGAAGAGCGCGACTACATGTACTCCGAGTACGCCAAGGATCCGCGGATGAAAGCCAATGTCGGGATCCGCCGCCGGTTGGCGCCGTTGCTGGAGAACGACCGCAATCAGATCGAGTTGTTCACCGCGATGCTGCTCTCGCTGCCCGGTTCCCCGGTGATCTACTACGGCGACGAGATCGGCATGGGCGACATCATCTGGCTCGGCGACCGTGACGGGGTGCGCACCCCGATGCAGTGGACCCCGGACCGCAACGCGGGCTTCTCCACCGCCAACCCCGGTCGGCTATACCTGCCGCCCAATCTCGATCCGGTGTACGGCTACCCGGCGGTGAATGTCGAAGCGCAGCGCGATAGTTCGGCATCGCTGCTGAACTGGACCCGCACCATGCTGGCCGTGCGGCGCCGCCACGAGGCGTTCGCGATCGGCGCCTTCCGGGAACTCGGCGGGTCGAATCCGTCGGTGCTGACCTACGTTCGGGAGACGGCCGACGAGGTGGTGTTGTGCGTCAACAACCTCTCCCGGTTCCCGCAGCCGATCGAACTGCAACTGCAACACTGGAATTCGTGGACCCCGGTGGAACTGACCGGGCATGTCTCCTTTCCCCGGATCGGCCAGTTGCCGTATCTGCTCACCCTGCCGGGTCACGGGTTCTACTGGTTCGAGTTGCGGGCGGAGGAGAACGCATGACGCAATCGTCGCCCCTGATCACCGACCTGCCGTGGAGCGAGTGGCTGGTCCACCAGCGGTGGTACGCCGGCCGCGCCCGTACGCTGGACGCCGCACGGCCGCGACTGGCTGCACGACTGCGCGACGGGATGGACCTCGCACTGGTCGACGTCGACTACACCGACGGCTCATCCGAGCGTTACCAGGTTGTCGTGCAATGGGACTCGGCTCCGCTGTCTGAGTACGGGACGGTCGCCACGATCGGCACCTCGGGGGAGCACACCGCGTACGACGCTCTCTACGAACCGGAGTCGGCGCGATTCCTGCTCGGCCTCGTCGCCTCCGCCGCGGCAATCCGGGAAGTGCGGTTCAGCCCCGAGCCCGATGCGGAGTTGCCGGTCGACGCCGAAGCCCGGGTCAGCGAGGCCGAGCAGAGCAATACCAGCGTGGTGTTCGAGGAGCGGGCCATCCTCAAGCTGTTCCGGCGGGTGTCCTGCGGCATCAACCCGGATATCGAACTGAACCGGGTGCTGGCCCGCGACGGAAACCCGCACGTGGCAAGGCTATTGGGGTCGTTCGAGTTGAACGAGGCCGGGGGCCCGTGCCCGCTGGGAATGGTGACCGCGTACGCCGCCAACTCCGCCGAGGGTTGGGACATGGCGACCGCCAGCACCCGCGACCTCTACGCCGAGGGCGACCTGTACGCCTACGAGGTGGGCGGGGACTTCGCCGGGGAGTCCTACCGTTTGGGTGAGTCGGTCGCCTCGGTGCACGCCGACCTGGCGCGGTCGCTGGGCACCGCCACCTCAACGGTGCCGTTGCAGCACATGCGGCAGCGGTTGGCGGCCGCGGCCGCGACCGTACCGGAACTGGGGCAGTACGCCGCCGCGATCGAGGAGCGCTACGCCAAACTGGCCGACGTACCGATCACCGTGCAACGCATTCACGGGGACCTGCATCTGGGGCAGGTGCTGAGAACCCCGGAGGCGTGGCTGTTGATCGACTTCGAGGGTGAGCCCGGTCAGCCGCTGGATCAACGGCGCCAACCGGATTCGCCGCTGCGCGACGTCGCCGGGATGTTGCGGTCCTTCACCTACGCGGCCTACCACCCGCTGGACGGTGGAGCCGACCGGCAGTTGGCGGCGCGGGCCCGGGAATGGGCGGAGCGCAACACCTCGGCGTTCTGCGACGGGTACGCGGTCGCCTCCGCGGTCGACCCCCGTGCGCACGCCGACGTGCTGGCCGTCTACGAGTTGGACAAGGCGGTCTACGAGGTGGCCTACGAGGCGCGGCACCGGCCGGGGTGGCTGCACGTCCCCATGGGGTCGATCGCCAGGCTGGTCGGGTGAGTCAGGGGATGATCGCCAGCAGCAGGCGCACCAGCTCGGCCTGCCGATGAGTCTCCGTCTTGTCGAACACATGCTGCAGATGAGTTTTCACCGTCGCCAGTGACAGGTTGAGTTGATCTGACACGGTTTTGAGCCCGTCACCGTCGAGCACCCGCACCGCGACCTCTGCCTCCGCTCTGGTCATGCCGAAGATCCTGCGAACCAAATCGGTTGCGGGCCAGGGTTTGGCGTCCGGGTCGACCACGAACAGCAGTGCCGATCCTGCGTGCTCGGCGGCGGGCTCGCGCTGCAGCGGCACGACGTGGATTATGTACGGCCACTTACCGGACGGGCGGCTGCACGTCATCAGCGCACCGCTGCGGAATCCCCGGTCGCCACATCGGACGGCCTGTCCGATCCGCTGGCGCAATTCGGAATTCGTCGCCGGGCGGGTCGCTTCCACGGTGCCCTTCCGGCTCCGCAGGCCGTCGTTACCGGCGAGAATCCGCGAGGCAGCGCTGTTCATGTGGATGATCAAGCAGTCGCTGTCCAGGACGATCAGGGCATGCCGGACAGTATCGAGCAGTTCGGCGATCTGGGGCCCGTGCCCAAGCCCGCGCAGGTGGTCGTGGGTCCGCAAAGCCTGCCGCCAGTGCGGGATCAGGGCGGTGACGAAGGCGGAGCGCTCGTCGCTGGCGAAGGGTTCCGACCGCTGCGGCGCGGCCACAAGGAAGCACGTCGGCGTCGGCGCAGCGGTCAGGCGAACGAACAGACCGTCATCGAGTTCATAGGGCTTCATCCAGTCGGTGTTGAACTCCGAGTTCGGTTGCAGGGCCACCAGGGTGCGACCGTCATGGACCACCCCGGCGGGTCCGCGTTCGACCGCCGCTAGGACATAGTCGATGTCGCGGTAGTGGGCTGCGTAGTCCTCGCGCGCCTCCGCGGGCAGGCTCGCGCTCTTGATGGTGCGGTCGCCGCGGTCGGCGACGAGCAGGCCGCTCGCTACCGCGCCGAAAGTCCGCCGAATGTCGGACAGCGGATCAACCCAGCCGTCCTCATCGAGCGCCGCACCGTAGATGCCAGCCACGATGCGGGAGAAGTCCTCAAGTCCGATCACCGAAATTCCCCCCTGGTCAGTTCGACCCGCGGCAACCCGACCCTCTTCCCATTTCATCCGTTTGGCTGAAGTCATGCAATAGGTCAGGCCGGTTGGGTTGAAGACATGGTGATTTCAGCCCCAACCGACGTACTCCGGCCGGTACCGCCCAACCCGCTTCCGTGGCGGCGCCAACTGAAAGAGATCAGGGCTTTCCACTCCGGGTTCGAGGTCCTGCGCGACGCCGGCGGTCCCGTCACCCGGCTTCGGTTGACGCCGAGATGGATGGCTCCGCAGATCGTTGTGACCACCTCCCCGCAAGGCGCCCATGATGTGTTGGCCAGGACGGGCAACGGCACCGACCGGACCCGGATCCACGAGGAGATGCGCCATCTGCTCGGACCGAATCTCTTCGATCTTCAGGACGAGCCGTGGAGCCCGCGCCGTCGTTCGCTGCAGCCGTTGTTCACCAAGCAGCATGTGAAGGCATTCGCCGCAGACATGGCACAGGCAGCCGAGGTCATCAGCGCCGGTTGGGCGGACGGATCCGTCATCGAACTCGACACCCAATGCCGTTTGTTGACGCTGCGTGCGCTCGGCCGCGCGGTCCTAGGAAGCGATCTCGACGATCATGCGGCAGCTATTGGTGACTCCCTGCAGACAGCTGTCGAGTACGTGTCGGACCGGGCGGTCTCCCCGCTACAGGCGCCGCGCTGGTTGCCGACGCCAGCCGCCCGGCGGGCCAGGGAAGCCAGCCGAAGCCTCGACCGGTTCGCCGACGGCGTTCTGCAGGCCTGCCGCAACGACCCGGGAAGGAGCGCACCCCTGGTCCGGGCTTTGCTCGGTGCGACAAATCCGGACACCGGCCGTGCGCTGAGCGACGAGGAGATCCGCGGCGAACTGATCATCTTCCTGCTGGCCGGCCACGACACCACGGCCACACTGCTCGCCTACAGCCTGTGGGCGTTGGGCCACCACCCCGATTTTCAGGACAGGGTGCGCGCCGAGGTGGCGGAGTTCGGGGACCGGCAACTGACGCCGGAGGACGTCCCCGCCCTCGGCTACACCATTCAGGTTCTGCATGAGGCGCTGCGGTTGTGCCCACCGGGATCGGGGGTGATGCGAACGGCGACGCAGGACATCGAGGTAGACGGGTATCGGGTCGAGAAAGGGACGCTGGTCGTCGTCGGCATCGCTGCGCTCCACCGCGACCCCGCGTTGTGGGAGGAACCCCGGGTCTTCGATCCGGGCCGGTTCGCACCCAAGAAAATGAAGAAGATCGACAGATGGCAGTACCTGCCTTTCGGGGCGGGTCCCAGGTCGTGCATCGGCGACCACTTCGCAATGCTGGAAGCTGCGCTGACCCTGGCAACCGTGATCCGGCGACGCGAATTCCATTCTTGCTCTGACGACTTCCCTCTGCGCTCGCCGTTCACCACCGTCGCCGACGGTCCCATCCACGTCCGGGTCACAACACCGTACCCGGCTGATCAGTGAGGAAGAAAGTGATGAAATATCTGATGACCTGGAACTACCGGCTCAACGGGTCGGCAGCCGAGAACGAGCAGAGCATCCGCCGCGGTCTGGAGGTCTTTTCGAAGTGGACTCCGCCGCAGGGTGTCACATTCCACCAGTTCCTCGGTCGCGTCGATGGAACGGGCGGTTGTTCCATCGTCGAGACCGACAACGCGGCGGACCTCATCGACGCGGTAGCCAAGTTCGCCTACATCAGCGAATACCAGGTGAGCCCGGTGGTCGACATCCAGGACGCGATCCGGGCATTGCAGGCGGGGGTGGACTTCCGGGACTCGATTCCACAGTGAATGCCATCGGTGCCCCCACACCAGCAGACCGATGACGCAAGTGCCCACCTCCGCGCGACACTTCGACGCCCGGCGCGTGACACGGCCCCGCGCGAAGGGGGGGCAGTCGCTCGGAGGTGGGCAATAGCGATGTCGGTTGGTTCGGGCTTGGACTATCGCGGGGGACTCTGGCGCCGAGACGAGCGCACCTGAACTAACGCGGCGGGACTACTAACACCGACTCGGAACGACGACGTCGGCGCCGGCGACGCACCAGCGCGTAAACCAGCAGTGTGCTCAACGCGGCCGCCGTGATGGGCATGGCGTTCTCGCGCAGCGGCTCGGTTGTCTCCGCGACGCGCTGCTTGGTCTCGTCGACCTTGGCGCGGGCCTGGGCGGGAACGTCGAGCTTGGCGGCCAGCGCCTGCGCCGTCTCACCGAGTTCCTGGCGGGTCTGAGCCAGGTCGGCTTCGATCTCGCCGACTTCGGCGTCGGGGCCCGGTTCGGTGCGGTGCATCTCAGGCATGTCCGGCATGACCGGCTCCCTTCACGTCGGGTCGGACCCTCACGTCCGACCGGAGGCTGTCGACGTCACGCTTGACGTTGGTGATCGTCCGGGGCGCCGCCGGTGTGGCACTCGTCGCCTCGCGGCGACTGATCATCGCGACCACCGCCGCCGAAGCCAGCAGCATGACGCCGATGATCAGCGCCGCCGCCCACAACGGCAGGAGCAGAGCGAGCGCGGACACTGCCGCGGCGATCAAGGTGGCCGCTGCGAGGAACGCGAGCACCCCGGCCGCGCTAATCAGTCCGGCGCCTCTGCCCGCGTGCCGGAGCGACTCGTGGAGCTCCTTCTGCGCCAGCTTCATTTCGTCGCGAACCAGCCGGCCGGTCTGGGCGGACAACTGTGTCAGTAACTCGCCGATCGACGGGTCCGCCGGCGTCCCGGGTGGAACAGGGGCAGCGTTCGTCTCGTCAGCGCCATGTGGGCGTTCGCTCATAGACCGCGGGCTACCCGGTCGTGCTGTGACCAAACTGTCGGTCCGCCGGTCTACGGTGTTCGACGATGGGCTTGCATGTACACCGCGCGGAACGAACTGACATCCTCGCGGACGGGTTGGGGGAACTGCTTGCCACGCCGCCGCCCGACCCGTTCGCCGAGGATCTCGTCGTCGTGCCCGCCCGCGGGGTGGAGCGCTGGTTGTCCCAGCGGTTGTCGCATGTCCTGGGCCGCGGCGCCGGCGCCGACGGGGTGTGCGCCGGGGTGGTGTTCCGTTCCCCGGCGTCGCTGATCGCCGAGATCTCCGGTACCCGCGAGGACGACCCGTGGTCTCCGGAGGCCATGACCTGGCCGCTGCTGGAGGTCATCGACGCCAGCCTCGGCGAACCGTGGTGCCACACGCTGGCGGCCCATCTGGGCCACTTCGACGACGGCGACGAGAAGGAGTTGCGGCAGGGCCGCCGCTACGCGGTGGCCCGCCGGTTGGCCGGCCTGTTCACCTCCTACTCCCGGCAGCGCCCGGAACTCCTGGCCGGCTGGCTCGACGGCGCAACCGACGGACTCGAAGACGATCTGGCCTGGCAGCCGCAACTGTGGCGACGGCTGGTCGAGGTGATGGGCATCGACCCGCCGCACATCCGGCACGCCAAAACGGTCGAGCAGCTTCGGAGTTCGGGTTCGGATCAGCTGCCGCAGCGGGTCTCGCTGTTCGGTCACACCCGTTTGTCGTGCACCGACATCGAATTGCTCGACGCCTTGGCCGCCCATCATGAGGTGCACCTGTGGCTGCCGCATCCCAGCGCCGGACTCTGGGAGACGCTGACCGGTCTCAGTGGCGCGGTTCCCCGCCGGGATGACACCAGCCACCGCGCGGTCGCCCATCCACTGCTGGCCACCCTCGGCCGGGACCTGCGCGAGTTGCAGCGCAGCATGCCCGACGACGTGGCCACCGACGAGTTCCTTCCCGGCCGCACCCATCCCGACACCCTTCTCGGCTGGCTGCAGTCCGATATCGCGGCGAATGCCGTGCGGCCGCAGGGCCGTTCGTTGTCGGACACCGATCGTTCGGTCCAGGTTCACTCCTGCCACGGCACCGCGCGTCAAGTCGAGGTGCTGCGTGAGGTGCTGCTCGGTCTGCTCGTCGACGACCCGACGCTCGAGCCGCGCGACATCCTGGTGATGTGCCCGGACATTGAGGCCTACGCCCCGCTGATCGCCGCCGATTTCGGCCTCGGCGAGGTGGTCCCCGAAGCCCACCCCGCGCACCGGTTGCGGGTGCGCCTCGCTGACCGCTCCCTGGTTCAGACCAATCCGCTGCTGGCGGTCGCCGCCCAGTTGCTCATGCTCGCGGGCAGCCGGGTCACCGCCAGTGAGGTGCTCAACATCGCTCACGCCGATCCGGTGCGGGCCCGCTTCAACTTCACCGACGACGATCTGGAGAACATCACCGCCTGGGTCAAGGAATCGAACATCCGGTGGGGCTTCGACCGCGAACACCGCACTCCCTACGGCGTCGACTTCATCCAGAACACCTGGCGGTTCGGCCTGGACCGCATCATGGCCGGGGTAGCGATGTCCGACGATTCGCACGCCTGGATCGACACCACGCTGCCCCTGGACGATGTGGGCAGCAATCGCGTCGATCTGGCCGGCCGGTTGGGCGAGTTCGTCGGTCGGTTGCAGCACGCGGTGCAGTCACTGACCGATGTGCATTCGCTGTGGGAGTGGTTGTCCGCGTTGGCCGACGGTGTGGTGTCGATCGCACGCGTCTCCGATGACGACGCCTGGCAGATCAGCCAGTTGCAGCGCGAGTTCAACGACATCGTCGCGCGTGCCGGTGCGCGTGCCGATATCCCACTGCGCCTTCCCGACGTGCATGCCATGCTGCAGGGACACCTCGCCGGCCGTCCCACTCGGGCCAACTTCCGCACCGGCACGCTCACCGTGTGCACCATGGTGCCGATGCGTTCGGTTCCGCACCGTGTGGTCTGCGTCGTGGGACTCGACGACACCATCTTTCCCCGCATCGGCACCCCCGACGGCGACGACGTTCTCGCGCGGGATCCGATGACCGGCGAGCGTGACGTCCGTTCCGAGGACCGCCAACTGTTGCTCGACGCCGTCTGCGCGGCCACCGACAAACTGGTCATCACCTATACCGGCGCCAACGAGTACTCCGGGAAGGAACGCCCGCCCGCCGTTCCGCTGATGGAACTGCTCGACGCTCTCGACGCCACGGTGGCCGCCGACGCTCGGGAGAAGATCGTCACCCGACATCCGTTGCAGCCCTTCGATATCAAGAACGTGACCCCCGGCGAACTCGGCGTCCCGGGCCAGCCGTTCACCTTCGACCCGACGGTGCTCGACGCCGCCCGCGCCATGGGGGAGGACCGGCCGGCCAAGCCGGAGTTCTTCGGGGCGCCGATCACGGCGCCGACGGGCCAGGACGTCGGCCTCGCCGAATTACTCTCGTTCTTCAAGAACCCGATCCGCGGCTTCTTCACCGAACTGCAGTTCAGCCTGCCCCGCGACGACAAGGGCGTCGACGATTCCATGCCGATCGAGGTCGGCGGCCTGGAGCGGTGGACAGTGGGGGACCGGATGCTCACCGACATCGTCGCGGGGATGAATCCGCAGGAAGCCCGCCAGGCCGAGTGGCGACGCGGCATGCTGCCGCCGGGCTGGCTCGGCGCGAAAACCGTCAACGAATTGCGCGATGAAGCACAACAACTCGCGACTGCCGCCGCGCAGTTCCGCATCGGTGACCCGTCCGCGTACGACGTCGACATCGACCTCGGCTCGGGCCGGCGACTGACCGGAACTGTCGGCCAACTCTTCGGCGACAGGTTGGTGACCCTGACCTTCTCCAAGCTGGGTGGCCCGCATCTGCTCAGCGCGTGGATTCAGCTGGTGGCCCTGGCGGCGGGACTGCCGGGGCGGCCGTGGAACGCGATCTGCATCGGACGCGGCGGCGACGACGTTCTGGTTCAGCGCCGACTGCCCTGCCCGCGCGATCCACTCACCGTGTTACGGGATCTCGTCGCCATCTACGACACCGGGCGCTGCGAGCCCATCCCGTTGCCGATCAAGTCCTCCTTCGCGTGGGCCTCTGCCCGCTTCGACAACGTCACCAACGCGCGCCGCCGCCCGGCCAACCCGAAGTCGGCCGCCGCCGGCGCCTGGCGCTACGAATGCGACGACCCCGCGATCGAACAGATCTGGGGCAAGGAGCCCGATCTGTCGAAGCTGCTCTATCCGCCGCGTCCGGGCGAGGAAGTCGACGGCGAGAGCACCCGGCTGGGCGCCTACGCCGCGCGGCTGTGGATGCCCCTGCTCGAGGCCGAGGGGAGTGGCTGCTGATGCAACGGTTTGAACTGTGCGGCCCGCTGCCCGCGCCCCAGACCACCACGGTGCTGGAGGCCAGCGCCGGCACCGGCAAAACCTTCACCCTCGCCGGACTGGTGACCCGCTACGTCGCCGAAGGCGTCGCCCCGCTGGACAAGATGCTGCTGATCACCTTCAGTCGCTCGGCGACCCAGGAACTGCGGGAGCGGATCCGCGAGGCCCTGCAGGACGCGGTGCGGGCCATCGACGATCCGACGACGGTCACGGACAACCAACTGCTGGCGCATCTTCGCGACGCAGACGTCGCCGAACTCGCCCTCCGTAAGGAGCGCTTGAAGGACGCCCTCACCGGATTCGATGCGGCCACCATCGCCACCGTCCACCAGTTCTGCAGCATCGTCCTGCGGTCGCTCGGCGTCGCCGGGGACAGTGACGCCGGGGTGCAACTCGTCGAAAGCCTGGAGGATCTGGTCGCCGAGATCGTCGACGATCTCTACCTCAAGCATTTCGGCGGCAGCGCCGAGAAGCCGAAGCTGAGCCACGACGACGCGATGGCGATGGCCCGCCAGATCGCCGCGCAGCCGGGCAGCGAACTGCGGCCCACGAACGCCCATCCCGATACCGAGGCCGCCGTCCGGATGACGTTCGCCCGGGACTTCATCACCGAACTCGACCGCCGTAAACGGCGCCGCGGCATCCTGGGGTATGACGATCTGTTGACCCGGCTCGCCGACGCCCTGGAAGGGGACGATTCGGCCGCCGCGGCACGCATGCATCAGCGGTGGTCGGTGGTGATGGTCGACGAGTTCCAGGACACCGACCCGG
>CAZRFC010000123.1:0-10796 GCA_964598975.1 uncultured Mycobacterium sp.
GTGGACTGCGGAGCCTGCGAGCCGGTCTGCCCGGTGGAGGCGATCTACTACGAGGACGACGTGCCCGACCAGTCGTCGCAGTACACCCAGATCAACGCTGACTTCTTCGCCGAACTCGGCTCGCCCGGCGGCGCGTCGAAGGTGGGCCTGACCGAGAACGACCCCCAGGTGGTCAAGGATCTCCCGCCCAAGGGCGAGGACTGACCGTCCGTCGTCCGGCGCCGGTGTCGGCGTCGCTACCGGTGTTCCCCTGGGACACCCTTGCTGACGCGACCGCGACCGCCCGTGGGTATCCGGGCGGGATCGTGGATCTCTCGGTAGGAACCCCGGTCGACCCGGTCGCCCCGGTCATCCGGGCGGCGCTGGCCGAGGCCTCGGCCGTTCCCGGCTACCCGACCACGGCCGGGACGCCCGAGTTGCGGGCCGCCGCCGCGGCAGCGCTGCAGCGCCGCTACGGCGTCACCGGACTGAACCCCGACGCCGTGCTGCCGGTGATCGGCACCAAGGAACTGATCGCCTGGCTGCCCACCCTGCTGGGGCTGCGGCCCGAGGATTCGGTGGTGGTGCCCGAACTGGCCTACCCGACCTACGAGGTAGGTGCCCGACTGGCCGGTGCCAAGGTGATCGTCGCGGACTCGCTGACGCAACTGGGCCCGCGAAACCCGGCGGTGATCTTCCTGAACTCGCCGAGCAATCCGACCGGCCGGGTGCTGGGCGTGGAGCATCTGCGCAAGGTCGTCGACTGGGCGCGTGAGCGCGGCACGCTGGTGGTATCCGACGAGTGCTACCTGGGCCTGGGTTGGGACCAGCAGCCCTACTCGGTGCTGCACCCCGACGTCAGCGGTGGTGACCACACCGGTCTGCTGGCCGTGCACTCGCTGTCGAAGAGTTCCTCGCTGGCGGGTTACCGGGCCGGGTTCGTCGCCGGTGACGCCGCGGTGGTGGCCGAACTGCTGGCGGTTCGAAAGCACGCCGGGATGATGGTGCCCGGTCCGGTCCAGGCCGCGATGGTGGCCGCCCTCAACGACGACGAGCACGCGGTGGCCCAGCGGGAGCGGTACGCCCGTCGGCGCGCGACCCTGATGTCGGCGTTCACCGCGGCCGGGTTCGCCATCGAACATTCCGAGGCCGGGCTCTACCTGTGGGCCACCCGCGGGGAATCCGGTCGCGACACCGTCGACTGGCTGGCCGCCCGCGGAATCCTGGTGGCGGCGGGGGACTTCTACGGACCGCGCGGTGCCGACTTCGTCCGGGTGGCGCTGACGGCTACCGACGAACGGGTGGCTGCGGCGGTCGAGCGCCTGGCCTGAACGCGATAGTGGGTTCTGCGGTCAGATCCGGCGGGCGGATCTGACCGAAGAACCCACTGTCGTCGGAAGGAACTGCCTAGTTCATGTTCCAGGGTTCGCCGTAGGTGGTGACGCTGTCGCCGGCGGAGGAGATCAGGCGGGCGAAGGGGCGAAGCAGGACGCCGCCGGCCGCGCCGGTGACGGTGCCGTGGGCGTTGGCCACCGCGACCGAGCCCTCGGGGCCCTTGACGTCGACGGAGAAGGTGGCGACTTCCTGGATGCCGGGGCCGTTGCCCAGGTCGGAGGTGATCGAGGCGCCGGGGAACAGGTTGGGGGTGATGACCGAGCCCAGCGGGTCAAAGCCCAGCGGGGACAGGCTCACGTCGTCGAGCAGGATGTTGGGGGTGGTGTAGCTGAAGTTGATGCCCACACCCAGCGACCACGGGAAGCCGACCTGGTAGCCCAGTTCCAGGGTGCCCTCGAAGGCGTCGGCGTCGGGGCCGGCGACCTGGTACATGGCCTTGCCGGAGTGGAACCATTCCCGGGTCAGCCGGTTGCGGTCCAACGGGTAGACCCCGTCGAGGTAGGTGTCCCACTGCTGGATGGTCATGGTGCGGCCGGCGCCGTCGACCAGACTCATCTGGTTGTCCAACTCCGCCTGCGCAATGCCCGGCGCGGCGAACATCGCCGCCAAAGCGGCGATCAGCGCCACCAGAACACGACCGATTCGCTTCATGGTCTCCCTAGCTTGTGTCGGCGGTGAGCCTCATGGCTCCCGCAGGCAGCGCCGCCGTCCCCCGATGGATCACGACGACTGATTTTCGATGTCCCGAGAAAGATATCGGTACGGCAACGGTCGGGCAACGCGAACCGAGTCAGAGGGTCGATGTTTTGCGCCGAACGGCGCGTCACACCGGTTCGCCGGAACGATCCAAACCCCCGTCGTCGGTCCGCGCGGGGATCGCAAGGCAGCCGCCGCGCGCCCCGTCCGAAACGTCCTTCGGGCAATCAACGGAAGCGTCAAAGATGGTGCGGCGGAACGTTATCGCGCAGCCAGCGGTCACGGTCGGCCGACTCTGCGGCACCATCGGAATCCCGTTCGTCAGCGGACTCCTGGGGCAACTCGCTGCCGAAGATCTCGTTAACTGAGGCCCTATCGGGCCGACTCGGTCCGGTCAATCCAGACCCCCGATGTGAGTAAGGTCACATTCTGTACGTTTGCGCATGTCACAGGGCTGAAATGTGGTGTTAACGTGACGTTCGTCAGATGTCGAGGCTGGACAGTTCCGCGATGACCTGGGCCGCCATCGGGCCCAGCGTCGCCATTCCGTCGCGTACTGCCGCACGGGACCCGGCCAGATTGACCACCACCGTGCTTCCGGAAATCCCCGCCAGGCCTCGGGACAGTCCGGCATCGGTGCTGCCGGCGGCCAGACCGGAGGCCCGCAATGCCTCGGCGATGCCGAGCACCTCGCGGTCGAGGACGCCACGGGTGGCCTCCGGGGTCACGTCGCGCGGGGTCACCCCGGTGCCACCGACCGAGACCACCAAGTCAACACCGCCGATCACCGCGGTGTTGAGAGCGTTGCGGATCTCGACCTCGTCTGCCGACACCACCACGACGCCGTCGACCACGAATCCCGCCTCCGCGAGAAGTTCCGTGACCAATGCGCCGCTGTGATCCTCCGCGACGCCCCGCGCCTGACGGTCATCCACCACGACCACCAGTGCGCGCCCTGCCGAACCCTCAGGCTGTTCCATGGTTGTCACCGTATATCCGTGCGGCGACACCCGCGGCGACTCCTGGGCAGACTCCGGGACCACGCGGATCACTGGTCGGCTTTCCCGAGGGTGACCTGAAGGGTCTGCGGGTTACCCGAGGTGTCCAGATACGTCAGGGTCAGCTTGTCGCCGGGCGCGCGGGACCGGACCGCCGCGACCAGTGCGTTGGCGCTGCCGATCACCCGGTCATCGACCTTGGTGACGACAACCCCGCTGGGCATCCCGGCAGCGGCAGCAGCACCACCTTTGACCACCTCCACGATCTTGGCGCCCTGGGTGGTCACGTCATTGCTGACCTGTACGCCGAGCGAGGCATGCGAAGCGGTGCCGGTGTTGATCAACTCGTCGGCGACCCGCTTGGCCTGGTCGACCGGGATCGCGAAGCCGAGTCCGATGGAACCGCTCTGGGATGCCGGCGAGTCACCGCCCAGAGTGGCGATGGCCGAGTTCACCCCGACCAGTTCGCCGGCCATGTTCACCAATGCTCCGCCGGAATTACCGGGGTTGATCGCCGCGTCGGTCTGGATGGCATCGAGCACGGTGTTCTGGTTGGTGGCGTCGCCGCCGGCCGCGACCGGGCGGTTCAGCGCGCTGACGATGCCGGTGGTGACGGTGCCCTCGAGGCCGAGTGGCGAGCCGATGGCCACCACGTCCTGACCAACCCGCAGACTCGCCGAGGAGCCCAGGGTGATCGGGGTGAGCCCGCTCACCCCCTGGGCGCGGACCACCGCGATATCGGTTGCCGGGTCGGTTCCGACGATCGTGAACGGGGCGGTCCGCCCGTCGGCGAAGGTGACCATCGTGGTCGGTGCGCCGGGACCGGGCTTGGCCGAGGGGTCACCTGGCTTGCCAGGCAGCGGTCCGGGAACCGACGGCGGAAGCGGCGGCACCTGCTTCGGACCACCCGGAGCCTGGATGGTCGACACGACGTGGTTGTTGGTGAGGATCAGTCCGTCCTCGGACAGGATGATCCCCGAGCCCTCTTCGGATGCCCGGCCCAGTTTCGTCTCCAGCTTCACAACGCTTGGCACCACCTTGGCGGCCACCTGCTCGACCGAGCCGATCGGTACGTTGGCGGTCGGCAGGGTGTTCGGCGCCTTGCCGGCGTTGGGCGCCGCCGCGGTTGTCACGGTGTTGAGGGAGCGCCCATCGGGTTGCGCCATGGTTGCCACCACCCCGCCGACACCCGCCGAAACCGCCGCAATCGCCAGTGCACCAGCCGTCAGCGCGATTGAGCGGGAGCGCTTCCGGGGCTTGTCTGCAACGGGGGGCAGCACCGCGGTGTTGCCGGAGCGGGCACCGCGATAGGGGTCATAGCCCTGCTGCGTACCGGCGTAACGCCAGTCATACTGCTGCTGATAGCCGGCCTGGGGATAGCCCGTTCCCGATTGCTGGTTCGGCACCTGCTGGCCGGACTGCGACGGGGAGTACCGCGGGTCGTCTGTCATATCGCTGCTTTGCTCTTTCTCGTCATCGCGCACCCCGGCTGGGCCTGGGTGCGTCGCTGTGTTGCTGTCCAGCTTGCCGGGTACTACTGAGAATCGACTGAGATGACACCCGGTTCGGCCGAGGCTCCGCCGTGTTTCACACCCTCTTCAACGTCGACTTCGCCGTTTGTTGCTGCGATTTCGCTGTGGGCAGAGGGCGACCGGAACGTCGCGTCGGTCGGCACGCCCGGAAGCAGTACGTAGAACGTCGTTCCCGGCGGTTGACCGCCGGGGACCGTCTCACCGATGCGGATAACCCCGCCGTGTTTGACCACAACCTGTTTCACGATGGCAAGACCAAGCCCTGAACCCTGCATGGCCCGCGCGGACGTCGAGCGGTAGAAGCGCTCGAACACCAGACTGCGCTCCTCCGGTGCGATTCCCGGTCCCTCATCGGACACCAGCAGTTCGGCGTGCGCCGCATCGACCTGACGCAACCGCAAGCCGACCGTCCCGCCCGGGGGGCTCCACTTCGCGGCGTTGTCGAGCAGATTGAGGACGGCGCGGGACAGGCCCGCCGAGTCACCGTGGACCTGCCAACCGATTGCGTTGACATCGAATCGAATATCGTTGCGGCGCCGACGAACCCGTTCCAGGCTGCGGTCTATAACCTCCGTCATCTCGACGTCCTCCATCGCCGTAGCGTGGGCGTTGTCCTCCCGGGTCAGATCGACCAGATCGCCTACCAGCGTGGAGAGTTCCTCGATCTGGCCGATGACGTCGGCACGCAACTCGGAAAGTTCACTCTCCGGGATCGGCGGCGCGCCCGGAGCGCTGGAGGCCATCAACAATTCGACGTTGGTACGGAGCGAGGTCAGTGGCGTCTTCAGTTCGTGGCCGGCATCAGCGACCAGCCGGGCTTGTCGGTCCCGGGACTCTGCCAGCGCACGCAACATGGCGTTGAAAGCCTCGGTGAGACGGGCCAACTCATCGCTCCCGAGCACCGGAATCGGGCGCAGATCGTCGGTGCGGGCCACCCGTTCGGCGGCCTCGGTGAGCTGGCCCACCGGTCTCAGACCCGTCCTGGCCACCATGCCGCCAGCGATGGCGGCGATCACCACACCGACACCGCCGACAGCCAGCAGCACCCATTTGAGCTTGGTCATCACGGCATTGGTCGGTTGTAGGCTCTTCGAGATCAGCAGCGAACTGCCGTTGGGCAGGTGTACGGCCAGCACCCGCTGGTCCCCGACGGTCCGCCGCGACATGAATAGTTCGCCCCGGATGACGGCCTTCTCCGGCTGGCCCAACGGTAATGACTGCCCCTGCTGGTTGGCGGTGTAGATGGAGCGGCCCGGATTGACCAGCATGGCGTTGACGTCGGAGTAGGCGGTTCCCTCGATGGCCTTGGCCGGGTCGGCCGCCAACGAGCCGCTGGCGATGAGCAGCTGCGCGCGGCTCTGGAGCTGATTGTCGATGTCGGTGTAGAGAGCAGCGGAGACCACCGCATAGACCGCGACGGCCATCAGGACAACGACCATCGCCACCATGGACATCGCGAGCAGCATCACCCGCCACCGCAGCGAGAGCGATGTGGCAGGCCTCGCCGGCGCATCGCCCCCCCGTGGGCGCCGCTTGAACCCGAACATCAGAACATCAGGGAGGAGTCTCACGCAGCACGTAACCCACACCACGAACGGTATGGATCAGCCGCGGCTCTCCCTCTGCCTCAGTTTTGCGTCGCAGGTACCCCACATACACCTCGAGCGCATTGCCCGACGTCGGGAAATCGAAACCCCAGACCTCTTCGAGAATCCGGCTGCGGGTCAGCACCCGACGGGGGTTGGCGATCAGCATCTCCAGCAGCGCGAACTCCGTGCGGGTCAGGCTGATCGCGCGCTTACCCCGATGCACCTCGCGGGTTGCCGGATCCAGAGTCAGGTCGGCGAAGGTCATGATCGCGGCCTCGGTGGGCTCATCCGGACCGGTGCGGCGGAGTAACGCACGCAGCCGCGCCAGGAGTTCCTCCAGCGCGAACGGCTTGGGAAGGTAGTCGTCGGCCCCGGCGTCCAGGCCGGCCACCCGCTCGGACACCGAGTCGCGGGCGGTCAGCACCAGAATCGGCAGATCGTCACCGGTGCTGCGGAGTTGGCGGCACACCTCAAGTCCATCCAGGCGCGGCATCATCACGTCGAGAACTACCGCGTCGGGCCGTTCGTTGCCTATCGCCTCGAGAGCCTCCACACCGTCCTCGGCGAGGTCGACGGTGTAACCATTGAACGACAGGGACCGCCGAAGGGACTCCCGGACCGCTCGGTCGTCGTCGACCACAAGAATTCGCACGGAGTTAGTGTTTACCAATCCACTTAGATTCGTCTAAGAGACTCGCCGCGCGAACAGGCAAGTTACCCGTCACGATGACGAATCAGCCGAATCAGCGCTTGTCGAGGTCGATCAGCCCGAGCCGGGCGGCTTTCAGCAGCCGACGCGGAACCTTGTGCTGGCGGCCACCGACGGACACGGTGACAAGACCGGGCTCGGTCGCCTTCCACTGCGAACGCCGGCTACGGGTGTTCGAGCGTGACATCCGCCGTTTGGGCACAGCCATGACTGAAAGCTCCTCGTGATTGCTGCCGCGCAGACCTCCGGCGCAGGCAAGTTGGCTAAATCATAGCCGCCGGGCACCCTCTTCTCCAAAGCGGGCGAGGTTGGATAACCTACCGGTTGGTTGGTCGTTCCCGCGCCATCCCTTGCGCCGATGGAGGACGAACTCATGACATCTTCCCCCGATCACCCCGATGGCCCCGTTCGGATCGGCAACTGCTCGGGGTTCTACGGCGACCGGGCCTCGGCGATGCGCGAGATGCTGACCGGCGGGGATCTGGACTATCTGACCGGCGACTATCTGGCCGAACTGACCATGCTCATCCTGGGCCGGGACAAGATGAAATACCCCGAGCGCGGCTACGCCAAGACTTTCCTCACCCAACTCGAGGAGTGTCTGGGGCTGGCGCATGACCGCGGGGTTCGGATAGTCGCCAACGCCGGCGGACTTAACCCAGCCGGACTGGCGGTTGCGGTTCGGGCGCTGGCCGCCAAGCTCGGAGTGCCGGTCACGGTGGCGCACGTCGCCGGTGACGACCTGCTGCCCAGGGCGGCCGAGCTTGGCTTCCCCGGTGTGCTGACCGCCAATGCCTACCTGGGCGCCTGGGGCATCGTGGACTGTCTGCAGTCGGGAGCCGACATCGTCGTGGCGGGGCGGGTCACCGACGCCTCGGTGGTAGTCGGCCCGGCCGCTGCCCATTTCGGCTGGGCCCGCGGGGACCACGACCGGATCGCCGGTGCGGTGGTGGCCGGTCATGTCATCGAGTGCGGCGCCCAGGCCACCGGCGGCAACTACGCCTTCTTCGGCGAGATCCCCGATCTGGGCTACGCCGGGTTTCCCCTGGCCGAGATGTACGCCGATGGTTCCTCGGTGATTACCAAGCATCCCGGCACCGGCGGGCAGGTCAGCGTCGGCACCGTCACCGCACAGTTGCTCTACGAGATCACCGGTGAGCGCTACGCCAACCCGGACGCTACCGCCCGGTTCGACACCATCGAGTTGGCCGACGACGGGCCCGACCGGGTGCGGATCAGCGGAGTGCGCGGTGAGCCGCCGCCACCGATGCTGAAGGTGTCGCTCAACAGCATCGGCGGCTACCGCAACTCCGCGACGTTCGTGCTCACCGGACTAGACATCGACGCCAAGGCCGCACTGGTGCGCAGCCAACTGGATGCCGCACTGACCGAACCGCCGGCCGAGGTGCAGTGGACGCTGGCCCGCACCGACCATCCCGACGCGGACACCGAACAAACCGCAAGTGCCCTGCTGACCTGCACCGTCCGTGACTCCGATTCCAACAAGGTCGGCCGCCGATTCTCCTCTGCCGCAGTGGAACTCGCGCTGGCCAGCTACCCCGGTTTTCACACCATCGCCCCACCCTCGGACGCTGCCGTGTATGGGCTGTTCACGCCGGGCTACGTGCCGGCCGACGACGTGGAGCATGTTTCGGTGCACGCCGACGGCACCGTCACACCGATACCCCCCGCCGCCGAGACGCGGGAACTCGCCCCGGTCGACCCTGCCGACGCCGCCCAGATCCCCGAGCCGCTGCCTGCCGGGCCGACCCGCCGACTGTCGCTGGGCACCGTCGCGGGCGCCCGCAGCGGCGACAAGGGCGGCGGCGCCAACATCGGTCTATGGGTGCGCACCGAAGCCCAGTACCGCTGGCTGGCCAACACGCTGACGGTCGAGAAAGTCCGCGAACTCCTGCCCGAGGCGTCCGGTCTCCCGGTCACTCGGTACCTGCTGCCGAGGATTCGGTCCGTCAACTTCGTCATCGACGGCATCCTCGGCAAGGGTGTCGCTTACCAGGCACGGTTCGACCCGCAGGCCAAAGGCCTCGGCGAGTGGCTGCGCAGCCGCTATATCGATATCCCGGAGGAGATTCTCTAGATGAGCATGTGGAACACCCCTGAACGTCAGCAGTTGCGCAAGTCGGTGCGCACCTTCGCCGAACGCGAGATCCTCCCCCATGTCGACGAGTGGGAGGAGGTCGGTGAGCTTCCCCGCGATCTCAGCCGCCGCGCCGCCGAGGCAGGTCTGCTCGGCGTCGGCTTTTCCGAGGAAGTCGGCGGAGAGGGCGGCGACGCGGCCGATGTCGCCATCATCTGCGAGGAACTGCACGAGAGCGGTGTTCCCGGTGGAGTGTTCGCCTCCCTGTTCACCGTCGGAATCGCGGTGCCGCACATGGTGGCCTCCGGGGATCAGCGACTGATCGAGAAATTCGTCAGGCCAACCTTGCAGGGTGAGTTGATCGGATCGCTGGCCATCACCGAACCGGGCGGCGGCTCCGATGTCGGGCATCTGCGCACCACCGCAGTTCGCGACAGCGACCACTATGTGGTCAACGGCTCCAAGACGTACATCACCTCGGCGGTCCGCGGCGACTATGTGGTGGCGGCCGTGCGGACCGGCGGCCCGGGCGCGGCGGGAATTTCGATGCTCGTCATCGAGAAGGGCACACCCGGCTTCGAGGTCAGCCGCAAGCTGGCCAAGATGGGCTGGCGGTCCTCGGACACCGCCGAACTGTCATTCAACGACGCTCGGGTCCCAGCCGAGAATCTGGTCGGACCGGAGAACTCCGGCTTCCTGCAGATCGCACAGGCATTCGTCTCCGAACGCATCGGCCTTGCGGTACAAGCCTATTCGAGTGCACAGCGCTGCCTGGACATCACAGTTCAGTGGTGCCGCGACCGAGAGACCTTCGGTAAACCGCTGATAGCTCGACAGACGGTGCAGAACACACTGGCCGAGATGGCCCGGCGCATCGACGTTGCGCGGGTCTACTCCCGCAACGTCATCGAGCGCTCGCTGGACGGCGACCCCAACCTGATCGCACCGGTCTGCTTCGCCAAGAACACCGCGGTCGAGGCCGGTGAGTGGGTGGCCAACCAGGCCGTCCAACTCTTCGGCGGCATGGGCTACATGGCCGAGTCAGAGGTCGAACGCCAGTATCGCGACATGCGGATCCTCGGCATCGGCGGCGGCACCACCGAGATCATGACAAGCCTGGCCGCAAAGACACTCGGCTACCAGTGATGACCGCCCTTCGGACGACGATCGACACCAAGGCGCCCGCGTTCACCGAGGCCACCGCGGCGATGACGGCCAAACTGGCCGAACTCGAAGACGAATTCGCCAAGGCAATGGCCGGGGGCGGCGCCAAATACGTTGAGCGACACCACGCTCGCGGCAAACTCACCGCCCGGGAGCGCATCGAACTTCTGGTCGACCAGGACTCGCCGTTTCTGGAGCTCTGTCCGCTGGCCGCCTACGGCACCGAGTTTCAGGTCGGTGCCAGCATCGTGGTCGGCATCGGCGTCGTCGAGGGAACCGAATGCATGCTGGTGGCCAGCGACCCGACGGTCAAGGGCGGCACCTCCAACCCGTGGACGCTGAAGAAGATCCTGCGGGCACATCAGATCGCGTGCGAGAACCGTTTGCCTGTCGTCAATCTGGTCGAGTCCGGCGGGGCGGATCTGCCCACCCAGAAGGAGATCTTCATCCCGGGGGGCCGGATGTTCCGCGACCTGACCCGGTTGTCGGCGGCTGGCATACCCACCATCGCATTGGTTTTCGGAAACTCGACCGCCGGTGGCGCCTACATCCCCGGCATGTCGGACTACGTGGTGATGATCAAGGAACGCTCCAAGGTGTTCCTCGCCGGCCCGCCACTGGTCAAGATGGCCACCG
>CAZRFC010000124.1:0-8340 GCA_964598975.1 uncultured Mycobacterium sp.
ACTTCCTGGTCGTCGACGAGGACCGCATCGCCCGCCAGATCGCCGACCGGCGCATCGAACGCAAGCGCAATGCACTGGCCGCGCGGGCCCGCAAGCGGATCAGCCTGGAGGACCTGGAGTCGGCACTCAAGGAGACCAGCCAGCTCAACCTGATTCTCAAGGGCGACAACGCCGGTACCGTCGAGGCGCTCGAGGAGGCCCTGCTGGGCATCCAGGTCGACGACGAGGTGGAACTGCGGGTCATCGACCGCGGCGTCGGTGGCATCACCGAGACCAACGTCAACCTGGCCTCGGCGTCGGATGCGATCATCATCGGCTTCAACGTTCGTGCCGAGGGCAAGGCCACTGAGCTGGCCAACCGCGAAGGTGTGGAGATCCGCTACTACTCGGTGATCTACCAGGCCATCGACGAGATCGAGAAGGCCCTCAAGGGCATGCTCAAGCCGATCTACGAGGAAAAGGAACTCGGTCGTGCCGAGATCCGTGCGCTGTTCCGCTCCTCGAAGGTGGGCAATATCGCGGGCTGCATGGTGCAGTCGGGCATCATGCGGCGTAATGCCAAGGCCCGGTTGCTGCGCGACAACGTGGTGGTGGCCGAGAACATCACCATCTCCTCGCTGCGCCGGGAGAAAGACGATGTCACCGAGGTTCGCGAAGGCTTCGAATGCGGTCTGACGCTGACTTACTCCGATATCAAGGAGGGCGACGTCATCGAGACCTACGAGCTGGTGGAGAAGGAGCGTGGCTGACGAGCGCTCGCGCGAGGGACATCATGGCTGACGAGCGCTCGCGCGAGGAACATCATGGCTGACGAGCGCTCGCGCGAGGAACATCATGGCTGATCCCGCACGAGCGAAGCGGCTGGCCAAACGGATCTCGACCATCGTCGCCTCGGCGATCGAGTACGAGATCAAGGACCCGCGGCTGGCGGGCGTGACGATCACCGACGCGAAGGTGTCCGGTGATCTGCACGACGCGACGCTCTACTACACGGTGATAGGCCGGTCCCTCGACGAGGAACCGGACTACGCCGGGGCGGCCGCGGCGCTGGAGAGCGCCAAGGGCGTCCTGCGCACCAAGGTCGGGGCCGGCACCGGGGTGCGCTACACGCCCACCCTCGCCTTCATCCGCGACACGGTGCCCGACGCCGCCCACCGGATGGAGGAACTGTTGGCCCGGGCGCGCGCCGCCGATGCCGACGTGGCACGGATCCGGGCGGGAGCCAAGCCGGCAGGCGACGCCCAGCCCTACCGGCTGGCCGATGAGGGTTCAGAGGGTGCCGAAGACGCCGGCGACGACTGACGCCGCCGGAGCGGCTGCGGCCCTCGCCGCGGCCCGATCGGTACTGATCCTGTGCCATGTGCAGCCCGACGCCGACACGGTGGGCGCGGCGTTGGCGCTGGGCCTGGTGCTGATGCGCAGAGGCACCGCGGTCCAGGTCAGCTTTTCCGCCGCGGACAGCCTGCCCGAGTCGCTGCGCGGCTTGCCGGGATGCGAGTTGTTGGTGAAGCCGGACCGCCTGCACCGCGGGGCCGACCTGGTGGTGGCCGTCGACGCCTCGAGCGCAAATCGTCTGGGAGAACTCGCCCGGCTCACCGTGGGCCGGGACGTTCTGGTGATCGATCACCACAGGTTCAACACCATGTATGGATCACTGAATTTCGTTGATCCCCAGTGCGATTCGACCACCATGCTGGTGGCTGAGCTGCTGGACGCCTGGGGCGAGGAGATCGATCTCGATGTCGCCCGGTGCCTGTACGCCGGGCTGAGTATCGACACCGGTTCATTCCGATGGGCCTCGGCGCGGGCGCTGCGGCTGGCGGCCCGACTTGTGGATATCGGCGTCGACAACGCGGCGATGAGCCGTGTGCTGCATGACACCCGTTCCTTCGGCTGGCTGCCCCTGCTGTCGCGGGTGCTGTCGACCGCGGTACTCGTGCCCGACGCGGCCGCCGGTGCGGGACTGGTCTACGTCGTCGTCGGCCATGCCGACTGGGTGTCCCATCGGGGCGACGAGGTCGAGAGCATCGTCGACATCGTGCGCACTACCAACGAGGCCGAGGTTGCCGCGGTGTTCAAAGAGGTGCGCCCTCTGCAGTGGTCGGTCTCGCTGCGCGCCAAGGCATTCGATCTGACTCCGGTGGCCACCGGCTTCGGCGGCGGCGGACACACCCTGGCTGCCGGGTACTCGGCAGCCGGCCCGGTCGACGATGTGGTGGCCGACCTTGTCGCGGCCCTCGGCTAGCGAGGCCGGGGTCTCGCTGGTCCGGCAGATCGCCGCGCTGGCGCTGCCGGCCTTGGGCGTGCTTGCCGCCGAACCGCTCTACCTGCTTTTCGACACCGCTGTCGTCGGCCGACTTGGCGCGGTGAGCCTGGCCGGTCTGGCGGTCGGCGGACTGCTGCTGGCACTGGTCAGTTCGCAGCTCACCTTCCTCTCCTACGGCACCACCGCACGGGCGGCCCGGCTTTACGGTGCGTGGGACCGTGCCGCGGCAGTACGCGAAGGCGTCCAGGCCACCTGGCTGGCTGTTGCCCTGGGTGCACTCGTCGTTGGCGTCATTCAGGTCCTCGCGGCGCCTCTGGTGTCGGTCATCGGCGGATCCGGCGCCATCGGGCCGGCCGCGCTGCCGTGGTTGCGGATCGCGATATTCGGCGCACCTGCCATCCTGATTTCGATGGCCGGTAACGGCTGGATGCGTGGCGTCCAGGACACTGCTCGACCCTTGCGCTACGTGCTGATCGGGTTCGGTGTGTCGGCGGTCCTGTGCCCACTGCTGGTCTACGGGTGGCTTGGCCTGCCACGGTGGGGGCTGGCCGGGTCCGCGGTGGCAAACCTGGTGGGGCAGTATGTCGCGGCAGCGCTGTTCTGCCGCGCACTGTTGGTCGAGCGGGTGACTCTGCGACCCGAGGCCGCGGTGTTGCGTGCGCAACTGGTCATGGGCCGGGACTTGGTGATGCGCACCATGGCGTTTCAGGCCTGCTTCGTCTCCGCCGCCGCGGTGGCGGCCCGATTCGGGGCGGCGGCTTTGGCCGCCCACCAGGTCGTGCTGCAACTGTGGAGCTTCCTTGCGCTGGTTCTGGATTCCCTCGCCATCGCGGCTCAGTCGCTGGTGGGTGCGGCTCTCGGCGGTGGTGATGCCGGTCACGCCCGCAGGGTCGCGCGGCGGGTGACCGGCATCTCGGCCGTCGCGGCGGCTCTGCTGGCGGCGGTGCTGGCTCTTGGCGCCCCGGTGCTGCCCGGGTTATTCACCGACGACACCGCGGTGCGGGCTGCCATCGGAGTGCCCTGGTGGTTCCTGGTGGGCCAATTGCCTTTCGCCGGGGTGCTGTTCGCCCTCGACGGTGTGCTGCTCGGCGCCGGCGACGCTGCGTTCATGCGCAATGTGACCGTGGTCAGCGCCCTGTTCGGCTTCCTGCCGCTGACCTGGTTGTCGTTGCGCTTCGGTTGGGGTCTGGCCGGAATCTGGGCCGGGTTGAGCGCTTTCATCGGGCTTCGCCTGGTGTTCGGGGCTTGGCGGGTGCGGTCGGGCCGCTGGGCACGCGTCGGAGGCTGACCACCGCGTTGCCACCGCGGCGCGAGGCTGAAACGTCGGCGAGGATTTCGGGGAAGTACCGCCCAGGCTTCAGCCTCGGCGGTTCAGTTCACCTGCGCCCGGCCCCGTTCGATCACCGACGCCCGACTGGAAGCGATGTCATCCCCGGTCGCCGAGCGCATCCACTTGCGGGCCGCCTCGGCCTCCAGCCACAGGCCGGAGCCCGTGCTGTCCTCATCGATGCGGTGATACGACTCCAGCAGGGCGCGCACCGCCTTCTGGTTGTTGCCGACTATCGAGGCCGCGATCGCCCGGGCGGCGGGTAGGAGTTCCTCGTGCGGCACTACCTCGGTCACCAGACCGGCTCGCAACGCGTCGGCAGCCGACAGGTAGTCCCCGGTGAGGCTCATCCGCCGGGCCATCCCGATACCGACCTTTTGCGGCAGGCGCACGCTCAGGCCCCAGGTCGGCAGCAGCCCGACCCGCGCGTGGGTGTCGGCGAACCGTGCCCGTTCCGAAGCGATCAGGATGTCGCAGTACAGCGCCAATTCCAGACCGCCGGTCACCGCCGCGCCGTTGATCGCACCGATCACCGGTTTGTTCATCGGCGGCCATTTCGGGGAGATATCGGGCAACTCGGTGGTGTTGCCGAGTTCCTTGAGGTCCAGGCCCGCGCAGAACACCGGGTCCGCCCCGGTGAAGATCACCACGTCCACCGAGTCGTCGGCCTCGGCGTCTCGCAGTGCGGCGAAGAACCGGGTGCGCAGGGCCGAGGACAGCGCGTTGCGGGACTCGGGGCGGTTGAGTGTGATCGTGCGAATCCGGTCGGTGGTGTCGATGAGCAGGATGTCGGCAGCCATGCCGGAAACCTCAGTAGCCATAGCGACACCGTAACCGGCAGGTTCTCAGGCGTGAATGGCGGCGCTGCTCACTATGATTCCCCAACTTCCGGGATCATCGTGGAGACCGATTCGTTGCTAGCGTAACCGCATGACCACCATCGGCCGCGCAGCCCCGTTCGCCTCCGTTGTCCTGCTTGCCGGTCTCGCGCTTTCGGGCTGCGCGGCGAAGGGCACTGACGCCGAAGCGAAGTCGACGACGCCCAGTGCGGCTGAGACGACGTCCAGCGCCGCACCCACAACCAGCGCGGCTAAGCCGACAGGTGACAAGGTGGGCCCTGCCGACCTGCCTGCCATCGTCGCGAACCGCACTTATCGCGGAGAAAGCGAAGGGATGCCGTACGCGGAGTATTACGGCCCCGACGGCTCGCTGCGCGGGAAGTCCGGCGCTGAGGCGTATGCCGGCAGTTGGAAGGTAGTTGGCGAACAGCTGTGCTTCACCTATCCCGAGGCGGGCAGCGACAGTGAAACCGAGTGTTACGCGGTGTTCAAGAACGGGGACACCATTTCCTGGGTCGATTCCGAAGGCAAGATCGTCGAAGCCACCTACGTCGAGGGCAACCCCGACAATCTCTAGCGCCCGTTTCCGCCGAGGGGGACACCCGGGGGGACACCCGGTGGTCATGCTCACACCGTCACGAGCCCAAAGTCTCTGTTCTCCGCGGGCCGCGCAGGCCAAACTTGTGTCATGACGGATCGTAGAGCGGCGGACCCCAAGATTTTGCTGTCGGTGGCCGCGGCGGTACTGGTGGGGTCCTCGGCGATCGCGATCGCGATCGCGGCCGGTTGCTCACCCGATTCGAGTTCGGGCGGCGTCACCACAAGCTCGACCGCCCCGGTTCGCTAGATCTCACCGAACGGGTAGCGAGAGCTTCGTCCCGGCCCCATGCCGAATGGTGTGGGTCGATCCGACCATTCGGCTGCCGCTCACCGGGGGTTCTCCGGTGCCCAGATTGCGGGCGAACCGCGGGTGGCATCCGCCGGCCACCAGCATCCGGATCCGCGAGCCGGGGCAGAACCGGTGCGCGATCGGGTCCAGTTCCATACGGATCGACTCGCCCGGTGCCGTATCGAACCGGCGGAATCCGTCGCACACGTTGCGTGACCGTCCGCGTTCGTCGACCTCGCTGACCCGGACGAACACGTCGAAATGCGGGTTGTCGGTCCGGTAGTCGAGTTCCACGACGGGCTGGCCGAAGACCGTGATTTCACCGTCCAGCGGTGCGGTGGTGAAACTCACCACGTCGGCGCGGCCGGCTAGTGCGGTGTCGTCGGTGTAGCCGGAGTCCCGGGTCAACAGCCGACCGCCGACGGTCGGGGTGGGGTCAGCCGGGTCGTAGCGGAATGTCGAGGCCGGACCGCCGGAGGTGGGCAGCGTCGGCGCCAGCACGCCGAGAGAGGTGGGATAGAACACCTGCTCGGCGGTCGCCGGAGGCCAGTCCGGCAGATCGATCCAGCCCGGTCGGCAGCGGCCGGTGACGTACACCCGGACCGGCTGCGGTCGAGCCGGTCGTCCGGATTTAGGGGAAAGATGTGTGCCCAGCCAGTCCAGCGACTCAGCGGTGGTCCGGCCGATGGCTTTGGTCACCATCTCGTCGTGGGTCCAGCTGCCCACCGTCATCGCCACATCGAGTCCCCGCTGGTGCAGGTACCGGTACTGGGTGATGGTCTGGTCGATGAAGATGTCCTGCCATCCGCTGATCAGCAGCACCGGGACGGTGCACCGGTCCAGCGCATGGGTCATCCGCATCGGCTCCCAGAACGGGTCGTCGACGTCGGGATGTTCGATCCAGGACTCGTACCACGGCGAGTGCTCACCGAGCAGCGTGCGCCCCGCATGGCCCAGCGGAACGTCGTGCACGGCCGATGCCAGCCGGCGAGCAGCCCGGAACTGGAAGGCCAGCCGGTGCGGCATCGCGCGTTCCTGATGGGCCATCATGTCCGACCAGCCCAAGAAATCGTTGAGCGCGAATGACCCTGTGCCCCAGGACGAACCGTGAAAATCATGCGGTCCCACACTGATCACCGCGGCCGCCAGTTCCGGTGGGGGATCCGACAGCAGCGCCCACTGGGTGTAGCCGAGATAGGACAGCCCGATGGTGCCGAACCTGCCGGTGAACCAGGGCTGATCTCGCAGCCACACCACGGTGTCGGCGGCATCTTCGACCTCATGGATCATCGGGACGAAGGTGCCCCCTGAGCCGAATGTGCCGCGCACGCTTTGGAACACGACGTGGTAGCCGCGAGCGGCGTAGACCTGGGCGTAGATGAACGAGAACGGGAATCCGCGGCCGTAAGGTCCGCGCACCAGGATGGTGCCCAGTGGCCGGTCGGTGAGCGGTTCATAGTGGTCGGCACGAAGGTCGACGCCGTCTCGCATGCGGATCGGCACCCCCCGGTGGACCCGGTAGTCGGTGGTCGGCGCCGGAAGTCGCATCACCCGACTCACGGCACGATCGCTGCGTCGGGTGCTCGTCACCTGATCAGGATATTGACCGCAAGTACGCTGATTAGTCGTGGCACCCACGCTCTGGGCGATCAGCGACCTGCATACCGGCCATACCGGCAATAAGCCGGTGACCGAGTCGCTGTACCCGTCGACCCCGGAGGACTGGCTGATCGTGGCCGGTGACGTGGCAGAGCGTACCGACGACATCCGCTGGTCGCTGGACCTGTTGCGGCGGCGCTTCGAGAAGGTGATCTGGGTTCCCGGCAACCACGAACTGTGGACCACCGGCAAGGACCCGGCGCAGGTGTTCGGCCGGGCACGCTACGACTACCTCGTCGACATGTGTGACGAGATGGGCGTCATCACCCCCGAACATCCCTACCCGGTCTGGACCGGCCAGGGCGGTCCGGCCACCGTCGTGCCGATGTTTCTGCTCTACGACTACACCTTCCTTCCGAGTGGGGCGACCAGCAAGGCCGAGGGTCTGGCGATCGCCAAGGAGCACAACGTCGTTGCCACTGACGAGTTCTTGTTGTCCTGCGAGCCCTACGCGACCCGTGACGCCTGGTGCCGTGATCGGCTGGCCTACACCCGTGCCCGGCTCGAGGATCTGGACTGGATGGTGCCCACCGTGCTGGTCAACCATTTCCCGCTGGTGCGCGAACCCTGCGACATGCTGTTCTACCCCGAATTCGCCCTGTGGTGCGGAACCACCGAAACCGCCGACTGGCACACCCGCTACAACTCCGTGTGTTCGGTGTACGGGCATCTGCACATCCCGCGAACCACCTGGTACGACGGGGTGCGTTTCGAGGAGGTGTCGGTGGGCTATCCGCGAGAATGGCGGCGGCGCAAGCCATACCGGTGGCTGCGCCAAGTGTTGCCCGACCCCCAGTACGCCCCGGGCTACCTCAATGAGTTCGGCGGTCATTTCATGATCACCCCCGAGATGCGTGCCCAGGCCGAGGCGTTCCGGGAGAGGCTGAAGGGCCGCCGCCGATGACACTGATGCGATCGGTGCTGCCGGATCTGTCCGATCTGGTCTACGCCGAGCTCTACCACGATCCGCCGGATCTCGCCCCGTTGCCGGCGGAGGAGCCTCTGGTGGCGCGCTCAGTGGCCAAGCGCCGCAACGAGTTCGTTACGGCGCGGCACTGCGCGCGGCTGGCGATGGGACAGCTCGGCGTTCCGCAGTCGCCGATCCTGAAGGGGGAGAAGGGTGAACCGCAATGGCCCGACGGTCTGGTGGGTAGCTTGACCCACTGCGAGGGCTATCGCGGTGCGGTGGTGGGCCGTCGCTCAGCAGTGCGTTCCGTCGGGATCGACGCCGAGCCACACGGGGTGCTGCCCGGCGGCGTGCTCGACGCCATCAGCCTGCCGGTCGAGCGCCGGGAGATCGCGGCACTTCCTGCGGGTTTGCACTGGGACCGGATCCTGTTCTGCGCCAAGGAAGCCACCT
>CAZRFC010000124.1:8350-10772 GCA_964598975.1 uncultured Mycobacterium sp.
CCGCTGGCTGGGATTTGAGGACGCCCACATCACATTTGACATTGATGCCGAGGGATCGGGCACCTTCGTCTCCCGGATACTCATCGACCCCGCGGCGCTGTCCGGGCCGCCGCTGACCGAGTTGACCGGCAGATGGTCGGTGGATGGGGGACTGGCTTTGACGGCGATTGTGCTGTGAGCCCTCCACAACCGGGCATCGTCGTCGTCGACAAGCCGGCCGGCATGACAAGTCACGACGTGGTGGGGCGGTGCCGCCGGATCTTCGGCACCCGGAAGGTCGGCCACGCCGGCACCCTGGACCCGATGGCCACCGGTGTGCTGGTGATCGGGATCGAACGGGCCACCAAGATCCTCGGCCTGCTCACCGCAACGTCCAAGTCGTATTCGGCCACTATCCGACTGGGCCGGTCCACCTCGACCGACGACGCTGAAGGCGAAGTGCTGCAAGATATTTCAGCCGCGCATCTGACCGATGATGAGATCAAAGGTGGTATCGCGCCGCTGCGGGGCGAGATCGCCCAGCGGCCCTCGACGGTGAGCGCCATCAAGATCGCAGGCAAGCGGGCCTACCAGTTGGCCCGCGAAGGTCAGCAGGTGGAATTGGCTGCGCGCACGGTACGCATCGACCGTTTCGATGTTCTGGCTATTCGCCGCGAGGGTGAGTTCGTCGACGTCCACGTGGAGGTGGACTGCTCATCGGGTACCTACATCCGGGCGCTGGCACGCGATCTCGGCGCGGCGTTGGGCGTCGGTGGCCATCTGACCGCGCTGCGGCGCACCCGGGTGGGCGGCTACGGCTTGGACCATGCCCGCACCCTCGAGCAACTCGCCGAGCATCCGGCGCTGAGCTATGACCTCGATGAAGCCTGCCTGCTGGCTTTTCCTCGCCGCGATATCACCGAGGAGCAGTCCCTCGACGCCACCCATGGCCGACCGCTGCCGGCGGCGGGTATCGACGGTGTGTACGCGGCCACCGATTCCGCCGGTCGCGTAATCGCCCTGCTGGAAGACAGGGGGCAGCGCACCAAGCCCGTGGTGGTGGTCCGGCCCGCGACGCTCTGACCCGCTGGCGGCCTGCAGCAGATCGTCGAGTTGATCCGGCGGGTCATCGGCGAGGAGGACTGAGCCTTAGGCTTGTCGGCGTGGAACGTTGGCGCGGGCAGGACGACATCCCGTCGGACTGGGGCCGCTGCGTGCTGACCATCGGGGTCTTCGACGGTGTGCACCGCGGCCACGCCGAACTCATCGCCCGGGCCGTCAAAGCAGGCCGGGAACGGGGCGTGCCGACGGTCCTGATGACCTTCGATCCGCACCCGATGGAGGTCGTCTTCCCGGGCAGCCACCCGGCACAATTGACCACCTTGCCGCGCCGTGCCGAGCTGGCCGAGGAACTCGGCATCGACGTCTTCCTGGTAATGCCGTTCAACACCGACTTCATGAAGCTCAGCCCGGAGCGTTACATCCACGAACTTCTCGTCGAGCGACTGCACGTCCTCGATGTGGTGGTAGGGGAGAACTTCACCTTCGGCAAGAAGGCGGCCGGAAACGTCGTCACGCTGCGCAAGGCAGGTGAGCGGTTCGGCTTCTCGGTGGAGTCCGTCTCGCTGGTCGCCGAACAGCATCAGAGCGAGACGGTCACGTTCTCCTCGACCTACATCCGGGCCTGTGTCGATGCCGGGGATGTGGTGGCGGCCGCCGAAGCGCTGGGCCGGCCGCACCGGGTGGAGGGCGTGATCGTGCGCGGTGAGGGCCGTGGCCGCGGCCTGGGGTACCCGACCGCCAACGTTTCCCCGCCGATGTATGCCGCGATCCCGGCCGACGGGGTGTACGCGGCCTGGTTCACCGTCCTGGGGCCGGGCCCCGGGCTGACATCGATGGTGCCCGGGCAGCGGTACCTCGCGGCGGTGTCTGTAGGCACCAACCCGACATTCTCCGGACGCACCCGCACCGTGGAAGCCTTCGTTCTCGATGTCGAAGCCGACCTCTACGGCCAGCATGTCGCGGTGGATTTCGTGGCCCGAATCCGGGGGCAGCGGAAATTTGCCTCGGTCGATGACCTGATCGCCGCGATGGGACGTGACACCGAGAAGGCCCGAACGATCCTGGCGACCCAGGCCTGAATTTGGGCGGGCCCGCTCCGACCCGATAGGCTCGTACTGGCGTGCGCTGCAGTCCGCGGCGGCGACGCGTAAGTCTTTTTCGCGGCACTGAAACAGATGGAGTTTTGTCATGGCGCTGACCGCCGAGCAGAAGAAGGAAATCCTGGGCTCCTACGGCCTGCACGCAACCGACACCGGTTCCCCGGAAGCCCAGGTAGCGCTGCTTACCAAGCGCATCTCGGATCTCACCGAGCACCTCAAGACCCACAAGCACGACCACCACTCTCGCCGCGGCCTGCTGCTGCTGGTCGGTCGTCGCCGTC
>CAZRFC010000125.1:0-7832 GCA_964598975.1 uncultured Mycobacterium sp.
CACCTGCAACGCAGGTCCCGCGAAGCTACCCCAGCGCTGGTTAGGCTCGGGCGATGGGGATCGACGCAGGGCACGATGCAGCGCAGACCGGGCAGGCCGACACCGTTCATGCCGGCCGGTTGATCGCCCGCCGACTCAAAGCCAGCGGCATCGACACCATGTTCACCCTGTCCGGCGGCCACCTGTTCTCGATCTACGACGGCTGCCGCAGCGAGGGCATCCGGCTGATCGACACCCGTCACGAACAAACCGCCGCGTTCGCCGCCGAGGGGTGGTCCAAAGTGACCCGCGTGCCCGGCGTGGTGGCCCTCACCGCCGGCCCCGGCGTCACCAATGGGATGAGCGCCATGGCCGCCGCCAGTCAGAACCAGTCCCCGATGCTGGTGCTGGCCGGCCGTGCGCCGGCGCTGCGCTGGGGGATGGGCTCGCTGCAGGAAATCGACCACGTGCCCTTCGTCGCCCCGCTGACCCGGTACGCGGCGACCGCGGAGTCTGCGGCCGCGGTCGGGGACCGGGTGGATGACGCGCTTCGGGCGGCGGTGGCAGCGCCCTCGGGGGTGGGATTCGTCGACTTCCCGATGGATCACGTGTTCGGCGAGGCGACCGACCGCGGCGAACCGGGTGCGCTGACCGAATTGCCCGGACAACCACGCGCGGATGGCGCCGCGTTGGACCGTGCGGTTTCGCTGCTGTCGAAGGCGAAGCGGCCGGTGATCATGGCCGGCACCAACGTGTGGTGGGCCCACGCCGAAAACGAGTTGCTGCACCTGGCCGAGAAACTGCGCATCCCGGTGCTGGCCAACGGAATGGCGCGCGGCATCGTCGGCGCCGACCGGGATCTGGCGTTCTCACGAGCCCGCTCGGCCGCTCTCGCACAGGCCGATGTGGCCCTGGTGGTCGGCGTGCCGATGGACTTCCGACTGGGCTTCGGCGGCGTGTTCGGCCCGCAGACCGAACTGATCGTCGCCGAGCGGCGCGAACCCGACCGGGACCCGCCCCGCGCGGTGGCCGCCGGGTTGTACGGCGATCTTCCCGCCACCCTGACAGCCCTGGCCGAGGCCACTTCGGTCAACCGCGGGGGGACCGACCACGAGGAGTGGATCGGCGGCCTGCGAACGATCGAGACGGCAGCCCGCGCCGCGGAGGCCTCCGAGTTGGCCGACGACCGGACGCCACTGCATCCGATGCGGGTCTACGCCGAACTGATGCCGCTGCTGGACCGCGACGCGATCATCGTCATCGACGCCGGCGACTTCGGCTCCTACGCCGGACGGGTCATCGACAGCTATGTGCCGGGCGCCTGGCTGGACAGCGGCCCGTTCGGCTGCCTGGGATCCGGACCCGGGTACGCCCTGGCCGCCAAACTTGCCCGGCCGGACCGTCAGGTGGTGTTGCTCCAGGGGGACGGCGCTTTCGGGTTCTCCGGCATGGAGTGGGACACCCTGGTCCGGCACGGTGTGCATGTCGTGTCGGTGATCGGCAACAACGGCATCTGGGCCCTGGAGAAGCACCCGATGGAGATGCTCTACGGCTATTCGGTCGTCGCCGACCTGCGGCCGGGCACCCGCTATGACGAGGTGGTCACGGCCCTCGGTGGCCACGGCGAATTGGTCAGCAGCCCGGCTGAACTCCGGCCCGCGCTGCGGCGCGCCTTCGAGTGCGGACTGCCGGCGGTGGTGAACACGCTGACCGACCCGGCGGTGGCCTACCCCCGCAGATCCAATCTGGCGTGACGGCCGAACGGTACCGTTGACCGGTGGCCAGAAGTTCTTCGAAGACTCCCAAGACCGATTCCACCGGACAGGGCCGGGTAAGCCGCGGTTTCTGGCGGTTGCTCGGTGCCTCCACCGAGAAGGTCAAGGCCCAGACCATGGCCGAAGTGGAGGCCTCGGCGCAGTTCGACGAGAAGGCTCGCGGTCTCGACGACGAGCAACTTGCCAAAGCCGCGCAGCTCCTGGAACTGGAGGAGTTGGCCGATTCGGCGGATGTCCCGCAGTTCCTGGCGATCGCCCGGGAGGCCGCCGAGCGCACGACCGGACTGCGGCCGTTCGACGTGCAGTTGCTCGGAGCGCTGCGGATGATGGCCGGCGACGTCGTCGAAATGGCGACCGGTGAGGGCAAGACGCTGTCCGGCGCCATCGCCGCGGCGGGGTACGCGCTGGCCGGAAGGCGCGTGCATGTGGTCACCATCAACGACTACCTGGCCCGCCGCGACGCCGAGTGGATGAGCCCGCTGATCACCGCTCTCGGGTTTACCGTCGGCTGGATCACCGAGGACTCCACCCGCGAGCAACGCCGCGCGGCCTATCAATGCAATGTCACCTACGCATCGGTCAACGAGATCGGCTTCGACGTGCTGCGTGATCAGCTCGTCACCGACGTCGACGACCTCGTCTCGCCCAACCCCGACGTCGCCCTTATCGACGAGGCCGACTCGGTCCTGGTGGACGAGGCGCTGGTGCCACTGGTGCTGGCCGGCACGACGCACCGTGAGACACCCAAGGTCCAGATCGTCCGTCTGGTCGGTGAGTTGACCGCCGGGGTGGATTATGACACCGACTCGGACAACCGCAACGTCCACCTCACCGAAGCCGGTGCGCAGAAAGTGGAGAAGGCGCTGGGCGGGATCGACCTGTATTCCGAGGAACATGTCGGCACCACGCTGACCGAGGTCAACGTCGCGCTACACGCCCACGTGCTGCTGCAGCGGGATGTGCACTACATCGTCCGGGACGGGGCCGTCCAGCTCATCAACGCCTCCCGCGGCCGCATCGCCGCCCTGCAGCGCTGGCCGGACGGCCTGCAGGCCGCAGTCGAGGTCAAAGAGGGGATCGAGACCACCGAGACGGGTGAGGTGCTCGACACCATCACCGTCCAGGCGCTGGTCAACCGGTATCCCACGGTGTGCGGGATGACCGGCACCGCGCTGGCCGCCGGCGAACAGCTGCGCCAGTTCTACAAGCTCGGTGTCTCACCGATCCCACCGAACACGCCGACCGTCCGGGAGGACGAGCCCGACCGGGTCTACATCACCGCCGGAGCCAAGAACGACGCCATCGTCGACCACATCATCGAGGTCCATGCCACCGGGCAGCCGATCCTGGTCGGCACCCAGGACGTCGCCGAATCCGAAGACCTGCACAGGCGGCTGGTGCGCCGCGGGGTGCCCGCAGTGGTCCTCAACGCCAAGAACGACGAAGAGGAAGCCCGCGTCATCGCCGAGGCCGGCAGGCTCGGGTCGGTGACGGTGTCCACCCAGATGGCCGGCCGCGGTACCGACATCCGGCTGGGCGGCTCAGAGGCCGACGACGATTCGCCGCTGAAGGCGGCGGTCGCCGAACTCGGCGGACTGCACGTGATCGGTACGGGCCGGCACAACACCGAACGCCTGGACAACCAGCTTCGCGGCCGGGCCGGCCGCCAAGGCGACCCCGGCTCGACGGTGTTCTTCTCCAGCTGGGAGGACGACGTCGTCGTCGCCAACCTGGAGAACCCCAAACTGCCCACCGAATGCGACGAGACCGGGCGGATCACCAGCGCCAAAGCGACCCAGTTGCTCGACCACGCCCAGCGGGTCGCAGAGGGCCGGCTGCTCGACATGCACGCCAACACCTGGCGTTACAACCAGCTCATCGCTCAGCAGCGGGCGATCATCGTCGAGCGGCGCAACACCCTGCTGAGCACCGCGACCGCACGCGAGGAACTGCAGGAGCTTTCCCCCGACCGGTACGACGAACTCGCTGAACAGATCTCCGAGGACGACCTGGAACGGATCTGCCGCAACATCATGCTCTACCACCTCGACCGGGGCTGGGCCGACCACTTGGCCTACCTGTCCGATATCCGGGAGAGCATCCATCTGCGTGCGTTGGGGCGGCAGAATCCGCTCGACGAGTTCCACCGGATGGCCGTCGACGCCTTCACCCATCTCGCCGCCGATGCCATCGAGGCCTCCCAACAGACCTTCGAGACGGCCAACGTGCTCGCCGAAGAACCCGGACTCGACCTGTCCAAACTGGCCCGCCCGACGTCGACGTGGACCTACATGGTCCACGACAACCCGATGCAGGACGACACGCTTTCGGCGCTGAGCTTGCCCGGGGTGTTCCGTTGAGCACCCCCTGCCTGCCGGGGGTCTTCCGCTAGGTTCATCCCATGCACGGCCGGATCCTGACGATTCCCAACATCCTCAGCGTCATCCGACTCGCGCTGGTGCCGGTCTTCCTGTACCTGCTGCTGGCCCGGCACCATTACGGACCGGCGGTGGCCATTCTGATGTTCAGCGGGGTCTCGGACTGGGCCGACGGCAAGATCGCCCGACTGGTCGCCAATCAATCGTCGCGGCTGGGGGAGTTGCTGGACCCGTTGGTGGACCGGGTCTACATGGTGGCGGTCCCACTGGGCCTGGCGCTGGCCGGTGTGGTGCCGTGGTGGTTCGTTGCGCTTCTACTCGGCCGCGATGTGCTGCTGGCGGCCATGTTGCCGGTCGTTCGCAGACGGGGAGTGACGGCACTGCCGGTCACCTACATCGGCAAGGCGGCGACGTTCGCGCTGATGTCGGGATTCCCGCTGATCCTGTTGGGACAGTGGGATTCTGGCTGGAGTCGCGTAGTGGGGGCGATCGGATGGGCGTTCGTGATCTGGGGCGCCGGCATGTATCTGTGGTCGGCGGTGCTGTACCTCGTCCAGGTGCGGATGGTGGTTGCGCGACTGGAGAAAGTGCGCCACGGCGCCGCCTGAAGCTACGCTCAAGCCCGTCAGATGACCGTGACAAGAGGAGCACCGTGAGCGACATTCCCGCTGACCTGCGTTACACCGCCGAGCACGAGTGGATTCGCCGGACCGGAGTGGACACCGTCCGGGTCGGTATCACCGACTTCGCGCAGTCCTCGCTGGGCGATGTCGTCTACGTCCAGTTGCCGGAGGTGGGGGCTGCGGTCACCGCCGGCGAGTCGTTCGGTGAGGTCGAGTCGACGAAGTCGGTTTCGGACCTGTACGCGCCGCTGTCGGCGACGGTGGTCGCCGTCAACGCCGATCTGGAGGCCAGCCCGCAGTTGATCAATTCCGATCCCTACGGTGCGGGCTGGCTCTTGGAACTGCGGGCCGAATCCGCCGCCCTCGAGCAGGGCTGGGCCGCTCTGCTGGACCCCGAGGCCTACGGGTCCACCCTGAACTGAGGAATCTGCTGAAATCTCCTGGGAATTTAGTTGTTAGGGCGCCCGCCAAACGGGCGATCCTGCAGTGGTCGGGACACCGGCGACCGCTGAACGGTACGGTCGAGTCAAGCGGCAGCGCAGCCATTGAAAGTAGGAGTAGCGAGTGACGGAGAAGGATTGGCAGTCGGGGACCGGCGACAGCTCGGAGGAGCTGACCGTCGAAACGACCTCGGTGTTTCGCGCCGACTTCCTCAACGACCTCGAGGCGCCCGCCAGCCCAGTCGGCGAGTCCGCGGTGTCCGGCGTCGAGGGCCTTCCCTCGGGTTCGGCCCTGCTGGTCGTCAAGCGCGGGCCCAACGCGGGTTCCCGATTTCTGCTGGATCAGCCGACCACCTCGGCCGGCCGGCACCCGGACTCCGACATCTTCCTCGATGACGTCACGGTCAGCCGTCGGCACGCCGAGTTCCGTGCTGACGGCGGAGAGTTCCACGTCGTCGACGTCGGCAGCCTCAACGGGACCTACGTCAACCGGGAGCCGGTCGACTCCGCCGCCCTGTCCAACGGCGACGAGGTTCAGATCGGCAAGTTCCGACTGGTGTTCCTGACCGGACCGCGCAGCGGCGAGGGCGGTGCCGGCAGCCAGTGACCGCGCCCGATAGTCCAGCACCGGCCGGAATGTCCATCGGCGCGGTGTTGGATCTGCTGCGGCCGGATTTCCCCGATGTGACCATCTCCAAGATCCGGTTCCTCGAGTCCGAAGGTCTGGTCACCCCGGACCGCAGCCCGTCCGGATATCGGCGGTTCACCGCCTACGACTGTGCCCGACTGCGGTTCATCCTCACCGCGCAGCGCGACCAGTACCTGCCGCTGAAAGTCATCAAGTCCCAGCTTGATGCCCAACCCGACGGGGAACTGCCGGTCTCGCCGTATCCGGCGCCGCGGTTGGTCACCGTGGGCGACGACGGTGAGACCGGAAGCGCGGCCGGCGCTCCCAAACCGGTGCGTATCAGCCGCGAGGACCTGCTCGCACGATCCGAAGTGCCCCCCGCCCTGATTACCGCCCTGTGCCGGGCCGGCATCATCACCACCGGACCGGGCGGCTTCTTCGACGAGCATGCGGTCACCATCGCCCAGTGCGCGGCCGCGCTGGCCGAGTACGGCGTGGAACCCCGCCACCTGCGGGCATTCCGTTCGGCAGCCGATCGCCAGTCCGATCTCATCGCCCAGATCGCCGGGCCGGTGAGCAAGGCCGACCGCACCGGAGCCCGCGACCGGGCCGACGACCTGGCCCGCGAGGTTGCCGCGCTGGCTATCACGCTGCACACCTCACTGATCAAGTCCGCGGTACGAGACGTACTGGACCGCTGAGGACTAGACTTCCTGAGTGTCTGTACGGGACGCGAGGGACGCGAGTAGGCGGAGGTCCGCGCATGGCTGAGGTACGAGTCGTCGGGGTTCGTGTCGAACAACCTGCGAATCAACCGGTGCTGCTGCTGCGTGAGGCCACCGGTGACCGCTACCTGCCGATCTGGATCGGGCCGAATGAGGCCAACGCGATCATTCTCGAGCAGCAGGGTGTCGAGCCCGCCCGTCCGCTGACTCACGACTTGTTCCGGGATGTCATTGGGGCACTCGGGCATTCGCTCAAAGAGGTCCGCATCGTGGACCTGCAGGAGGGCACCTTCTACGCGGACCTGATCTTCGATCACGACGTTCGGGTCTCGGCTCGGCCGTCGGACTCGGTGGCGATCGCACTTCGGATGGGTGTGCCGATCTACGTCGAGGAGGCGGTCCTCGACGAGGCCGGACTGCTGGTCCCCGATGAAAACGACGAGGAGTCGGCCGGGGCGGTGCGCGAGGATGAGGTCGAGAAGTTCAAGGAATTCCTCGACAGCATCTCCCCGGACGACTTCAAAGCCAGCTGAGCAGACTCCACATCACGGATGAGTCTCATCTGTGTGACTGGCTGTCCCGACACGCCGGCGCGACACGTCGACGCGGTTTCGTCCTGCTCATACTTCGGATGCGACTTGGGTTGCGGCAGGAGCCACGACCGCCCGTCTGCAGGCGTATGCTCAGAGCACTTGGGAGCACGACGCGGCAGGCGAGCGACTGGCTGGAATGGCGAGAGGAAGCATCGTGGGTGACGAGCCACGTCAGGGGCAGTTGGATTTCGCCGCCCCCACCGCGTCAGTGGCGCCGGTGAGTTCTCCGGTACAGGGCGGGCTCTTCCCAGATGATTCGGTGCCTGACGACTTGGTCGGCTACCGCGGGCCCAGCGCCTGTCAGATCGCCGGCATCACCTACCGCCAGCTGGACTACTGGGCCCGCACTTCGCTGGTCGTGCCGTCCATCCGCGGGGCCGCCGGTTCCGGCAGCCAGCGGCTGTACTCGTTCAAGGACATCCTGGTTCTCAAGATCGTCAAGCGGTTGCTGGACACCGGGATCTCGCTGCACAACATCCGGGTCGCCGTCGACCATCTCCGCCAGCGCGGGGTCCAGGACCTTGCCAACATCACCCTGTTCTCCGACGGCACCACCGTCTACGAGTGCACCTCCGCCGAGGAGGTCGTCGACCTGCTGCAGGGCGGCCAGGGAGTGTTCGGCATCGCCGTCAGCGGTGCCATGCGCGAGTTGACCGGTGCCATCGCCGACTTCCCGGGTGAGCGCGCCGAC
>CAZRFC010000125.1:7842-10751 GCA_964598975.1 uncultured Mycobacterium sp.
AGTCGATCGCCGCGCCGGAAGACGAACTGGCGTCCCGGCGCAAGAGTCGCGACCGCAAGATCGGCTGAGCTTCGCTAACCCGGATTCAACACCCGTCCGGCCCCGGGCTTACGCCCGCTCAGCGCGATGACTTGGGCGAACCCGTCGTGGTCACCGGTCGTGTAGTACGGATCGAAGGCAGGGATCTCGTTGTCCATGTCGATCGTCCCCTCGTTCTTCGCGCCGACGCCGACCAATGCGGCGAGCAGTGTGCTGCGCGCCTCGTCGAATGATTCGTAGCCGTGGGTGGGTTTTCCGCTCGACCTGTCGAGAAATTCCTTGCTCACCGATCCGGTGAAGATGTAGGTGCCCGACCCGTTCGAAACCCCGCCGAATGTGCGCATGTGGCTGTTGGAGACCAGGAATGAGGCGTCCCGGTAGGCCGGGCCGATTCCGGCAATGAGTCCGAGCAGGCCGCGTTCGATGAATCCGGGGCCCAGGACGCCGATGCCGAGGATGCCGCCCCTGGGCATCTGCTGCGAGTTCTCGTTGTCGACGATCGCCTGGTAGCCGATACTGCTGCAACAGGACGGCCCGAAACCGGCCCTCCGCAGCGTGCGGTTCAAGATCGCTTCCGCCCTGAACTTGCTCTTGGCCTCGACAGTGAACACGGTGTTGATCGGTTCCTGCATCGTCTTGCAGACGCTGTCTTCGCAGTACGGAATGCCGACCCAGTCCGCGACTTCACCGTTCTTGTTGACCATCCACTTGCCCAGTTCGCCGTACTTGGTCGCCACGGTCGCTTTCGGATCAGGGGCCAGCGGATCGCCGACCAGTGGATCGCTCACCCCGTCGACGGACGCCGGCCCGGGGCTCACCGCGGGCAAGGGGACCGGGAACTTGTCCCGGTTCGTTCGAGCCGCTTTCGGTCCGACCGCCGAAGCCGCGCCTGGGACCGAACGCACCGCGGCAGTACGACCCTGCGTGGCCGCGGACGCCGGGCGTGTCGTCGTCTGTCGCGACGCGCCGGAGTTCCCGGATTCCGTATCAGCCGACGCCACCGCCGTCCCGTGTGTAATGGCCACGCCGACTCCGAGAGCGACAGCGATTCCGCCAACCCGGCCCACGAATAAGGCAGCACCCATTTCTCTGAGGCCCCAATCTGTCGTAAGGATTTCGGTGTGCCGAGAGTGGACCCGCCGAACAGCCCAGTTGCTGAATTTCGCCTTCTAGTCACGAAGTACTAGTCCTGCCGATGTGCCGGCGGCGGGTGACCCGGCTAGAATTGCCATCGCATCGACCTCGTGCGGGAGAGTTCCGCGGCAGCCAGCCGCGGACGCCGAAGGAGCAACACCTCTCCGCTAACCTCTCAGGCCCCCGGACCGTGCGCGGAACCATGCCTCTGGAAAGTGGCTGCCCCGGCCTTGTGTCGGTACGGCCCGCCCATGGGGAAAGGCGCTGAAGCGCCGAATCTCTCAGGCACCGACGACAGAGGGAGGGGACGTCCGGCCCGGTTACGTCCGCCTGAGGAGTCTGAAAGTGTCTGATCACACGTCGTTTGCCGATCGCCATATCGGCCCGAATCCCGACGACCTCGAGACCCTACTGGGCGTGATCGGCGTGGCCTCTCTCGATGAACTGGCCGCGAAGGCCCTGCCGGCGGGCATCCTCGATTCTTTGACCGGCCAGGGTGTCGCCCCGGGCCTGGAGTCGCTGCCGGCTCCGGCCAGCGAACACCAGGCGCTGGCTGAACTGCGTGCGATGGCCGACGCCAACACTGTGGCGGTGTCGATGATCGGGCAGGGTTACTACGACACCCTCACCCCGCCGGTGCTACTGCGCAACATCATGGAGAACCCGGCCTGGTACACGGCCTATACCCCCTATCAGCCGGAGATCAGCCAGGGCAGGCTCGAGGCGCTGCTGAACTTCCAGACGATGATCTCCGACCAACGCCTCGATGCTCGACGAGGCCACGGCTGCCGCCGAGGCCATGACCCTCATGCACCGCGCCACCCGCGGCTCGTCGAACCGACTGGCCGTCGACTCGGACCTCTTCCCGGCCACTGCCGCCATCCTGGCCACGCGTGCCGAACCCGTGGGCATCGAACTCGTCAGCGCCGATCTTCGCGACGGGCTGCCGGACGGGGAGTTCTTCGGGGTGATCGCCCAGATGCCGGGCGCCAGCGGGCGGATCACCGACTGGACCGGGTTGGTCGAGCAGGCCCACGCCCGCGGTGCCCTGGTGGCGCTGGGTGCCGACCTGCTGGCCTGCACCATGGTCGCCCCGCCCGGAGAGGTGGGTGCCGACGTGGCGTTCGGAACGGCCCAGCGGTTCGGCGTTCCGATGGGGTTCGGCGGTCCGCATGCCGGATATCTGGCGGTTCACACCGCGCACGCCCGCCAGTTGCCCGGGCGCCTGGTCGGTGTGTCAGTCGACGCAGATGGGTCGCCGGCGTTCCGGCTGTCGCTGCAGACCCGCGAGCAGCACATCCGCCGCGACAAGGCGACCTCGAACATCTGCACCGCCCAGGTGCTGTTGGCCGTCATGGCCGCCATGTACGCCAGCTACCACGGGCCCGACGGACTCACCGCCATCGCCCGACGGGTGCATGGGCACGCCCGCGGCGTTGCCGCCGGGCTGGCTGCGGCCGGTGTAGAGGTGGTGCACGACACGTTCTTCGACACCGTGTTGGCCCACGTTCCCGGCCGGGCAGCGGCCATTCAGGACGCCGCCCGCAAGCATGGCATCAACATCTGGCGGCCGGACGCCGACCACATCTCGATCTCGTGTGACGAGGCCACCACCGATGGGCATGTGGCGGTCGTTCTGGAGGCATTCGGCGCGGGTGTCGGCGGAACGTTCGACGGACCCGAAATCGCCAACCGCACAACCGAATTCCTCACCCACCCGGCATTCCACCGGTACC
>CAZRFC010000126.1:0-5735 GCA_964598975.1 uncultured Mycobacterium sp.
CCTGCCTGGAAGAGGTGCACCACCGCCTCGGCCATCACGTCGTCGGCGCCGCGCAGTTCGGTGGCGATGAGATCCTCCACCCGGGCGACCCCGTCGCGCACACTCTGGGCAAATACCGGGTCGCCGAGGTCAACCCCCGCCACCACGCTCGCCGGTGTACCCACGGTGCCAAGATACTGGTCATCGTGGAGCCGCTTACATCTGAGGTCGAACCGGCGCCGCGCCCGGCGGCCGACGTCGTCGTCGTGGGCGCCGGGCCGTCGGGGTCATCGGCCGCCGCCTGGGCCTGCCGTGCGGGCTTCGAAGTCCTGGTGATCGACTCGGCCGAGTTCCCCCGGGACAAGGCCTGCGGAGACGGGCTGACCCCGCGGGCGGTGGTGGAGCTGGACCGACTGGGCCTGGGCGACTGGCTCGACGGCCGGATCCGCCACCACGGGCTGCGCCTGGCCGGGTTCGGCGCCGAGATGGAGGTGCGCTGGCCGGGCAGGTCGTTCCCCGGGGTGAGTTCAGCGGTGCCGCGCACCGAACTCGACGACCGGGTGCGCACGGCCGCCGAGTCGTCCGGGGCGTCGATGCTGCTGGGCTGCAAGGCCGTTGACGTGGAACGGGATTCGGCCGGGCGGGTGACCGCAGTGGTGCTGGCCGACGGCCGCCGAGTGGCGTGCCGCTGGCTGATCGTGGCCGACGGGGCCCGCTCCACCCTGAGCCGGGTGCTGGGGCGGCAATGGCACCAGCAGACCGTCTACGGGGTGGCCGCACGTGCCTACCTCGGCTCGCCCCGGTCCGACGAGCCGTGGCTGTCCTCGGACCTGGAATTGCGCTCGGTCGACGGGCAGGTGCTGCCCGGCTACGGCTGGATCTTCCCGCTGGGCAACGGCGAGGTGAACCTGGGCGTGGGTGCGCTGGCCACCGCGAAACGGCCCGCCGACGTGGCGTTGCGGCCGCTGATCAAGCACTACGCCGACATGAAGCGCGACGCGTGGGGGTTCGACGGACCGCCGCGGGCGGTGTCCTCGGCGCTGCTGCCGATGGGCGGGGCGGTCTCCGGGGTGGCCGGGCCGAACTGGATGCTGGTCGGAGACGCCGCCGCCTGTGTGAACCCGCTCAACGGCGAGGGGATCGACTACGGCCTGGAGACCGGGCGACTGGCCGTCGGTCTCCTCGGCGCCGCCGATATGGCGCGGGCCTGGCCGGCCCTGCTGCAGTCGCATTACGGGCGCGGATTCTCGGTGGCCCGCCGACTCGGGCTGCTACTGACGCTGCCGCGGTTCCTGCCGATGACCGGCCCGCTGGCCATGCGGTCCTCCGCGCTGATGGGTGTCGCGGTGCGCGTGATGGGCAACCTGGTGACAGAGCAGGACACCGACCTGGTGGCGCGGGCCTGGCGGGCGGCCGGAGCGGGATCACGACTGGTGGATGGCCGGAAACCGTTCAGCTAGCGCCCCTGCCCCCGCAGCGATTTCGGCGCGGTTTTGTGCGGCCACCGATGACGAGCGCGCCGAAATCGGGGGGCCGGGGCGGAGTCAGGGCTTGACGGCGGCGTGCAGGGCGACGATGCCGCCGGTGAGGTTGCGCCAGCGCACCTGAGACCAGCCCGCCTCTTCGATACGGCGGGCCAGCGCGGCCTGGTCGGGCCAGGCCCTGATGGACTCGGCGAGGTAGACGTAGGCCTCCGGGTTGCTCGACACCGCGCGGGCCACCCGCGGCAACGCCTGCATCAGGTACTCCTTGTAGACCGTCGAGAAGACCGGCACGGAGGGCGTGGAGAACTCGCAGACCACCAGCCGCCCCCCGGGCCGGGTGACCCGCGCCATCTCGCGCAGGCCGGCGCTGAAATCCACGACGTTGCGCAAACCGAAGCTTATGGTGACCGCGTCGAAGACCTCGTCGCCGAACGGCAGCCTGGTGGCGTCGGCGGCGATCTTCGGGACGGCCCGACGGTGGCCGGCGTGCAGCATGCCTACCGAGAAGTCGGCGGCCAGACACCAGGCGCCGGATTTCGCGAGTTCGACGGTGGAGACGGCGGTCCCGGCAGCCAGGTCCAACACCGCCTCCCCGGGGGCGATCTGCAGGGCCGCGCGGGTGGCCCGCCGCCAGTACCGGTCCTGGCCCAGCGAGAGCACCGTGTTGGTGATGTCGTATCGGCGAGCCACCCCGTCGAACATCGAGGCCACATCGCGTGGGTTCTTGTCCAGGGAGGCGCGGCTCACCTGGCAGACGCTATCAAGCGCGGCGCTTGGCGGGCTCTGGGATCTGGTGGCTGCGCGCCGCCATCCGCTCGCTGAGATGGATCAGCCGGTCCTCGTGGCCGGCCGGCATGGTGTAGGCCAGCCGCCGCAGTTCGACCGCAAAGCCCTGCAAGTCCTGGCGAAAAGAACTGTCATCCATGAGTGGATCCCTCCCCAGTCATTTATGACGCTATCGAAAGTGACTGTGCTGGTTTACGTTTCGTTTGCTTCCCTGCGATTGATTGTGCTCCGCATCTGAGCGGGTGAAAAGGGCTCTTACCAAGATCTCAGGTGAACTTTGTGTTTCCAGCCTGTTGCATGTTCGGCAGCCTGCGTTCCAGTCCGACCAGGCCGGCCAGCAACGCTGCGCCGATCAGCCATCCCGCCGCCGCCGTGGAGGCTGCCGGGACGACAGCCAGCGAGGCGTTGCGGTTCTGCACGCGAACCAGATTCGGGTCGGTCTTGTCGTACTCGACGTAGATGCGCATGCCGGTGGCCAGTTCGGAGGGATACAGCACTCCGAGTTCGGGCCGGTAGGTCACCCGATCAGGAGAGACGAACTCGATGGTCGAGCGACGCGGCCCGGCCGAAAGGACCTCGGCTTCGGCCACTCCGAGATTGCGTTGGATCTGACGGTCATTGCGCCACGCCCCGGCCACCAGCAGAATCGACTGCAGCGTCATCACCCCGATCAACACCCACACCGCAATCTTGGCCCAGCGCAGGATCTTTCGGTCGAAGGAGTCGGCGACTTCGGGATTGCGGCTGGGTAGCGCAGCCTCCAGCATTGCGCGCAGCCTGGCGATGCCGGGCTTGGTCACGATACGGCCGCCCGGATGGTGGCGTGCAACTGTCGCAGCGACGACCGGTCGGCCTTGACCTCGAGCACCCGCATCCCGTCGTGCGGTTCGTCCAGTGCGGCATGCAGATCAGCGACCTCGATCTGACGGGCGTCGACATGGTAGGCGCGGCACAGCGCACCGACGTCGACGTCGTGCGGGGTGCCGAAGATGCGCGAGGACACATCGGAGAACCGGGGATCGCCCTGCTCGAGTAGTTCGAAGATGCCGCCGCCGTTGTCGTTGGACACCACGATGGTGAGGTCGTCCGGGGTGGGTTCGGTCGGTCCGATCAGAAGCCCGGAGGCGTCGTGGACGAAGGTCAGATCACCCAGCAGGGCCACGGTCCGCCCGGGGTGGGCCAGTGCGGCGCCGATGGCGGTGGACACCGTTCCGTCGATACCGGCGACCCCTCGATTGGAGCGCACCGCGATGCCCTCGGTGTTCAGCCCGGCCAGGGCGACGTCGCGCACCGGGTTGGATGCGCCCAGCACCAACTGGTCGCCCGGGCGCAGGGCGGCGGCGACCGCGGCGGCCACATGCAGGCCGGTGGTCAGCGGATGGGCCGCCAACTGCGCGCGGACCGCCGCGGTGACGCGGGTGTGGGCGTCCGCGCAGCGGCGCAGCCAGTCCGGGTCCGGGGCGCCGACGGTCTGCGCCCGGGTGCCGGTGGCCATCGAGTTGCCGGACACGTCCGGCCAGCGCGGCCCGGTGGTCAGTGCGTACACCGGGATCGCGGAGTCGGCCAGCAGCGCCGAGACCTGCCGGTGCAGGGTGGGCCGGCCCAGCATGATGACCTGACGAGGCCGCAGTGCCGTCAACGCCAGCGGATGCAGGGGGGTGACGGCGTGCGGGGCGGTGGGTTCGGCGACGGTCGGCAGATGCGCCAGGTTGGGATGCACCCCGGCGCCGTGACCGGCGATCACGACGGTGTCGGGGGTGAGGTCGATCTCCAGCGGCTCATCGAAGTTCACCGGCGGGGTGTAGGTCCACGGCTTGCCGTCGGCGCGCCCGGCGGGGAAATCGTCTGGGCGTGAATCAGCCTCCGGCACAAGGGGTTCGCGGAGCGGAATGTCGAACTGCACGGGACCGGCGTTGGCGCTGCGCGCTCCGGTGGCGGCGGTCAGTACCCGACAGGTGGCCGAGCGCCATTGCGCGTTGAGCGCGGCGAGCGACTCGGGCCGGTCGGTGTCGGCGGCCAGGCCGAGGCTGATCGCGGCCCGCACCTGGCTGCCGAAATAGCCCAGCTGTTCCATGGTCTGGTTGGCGCCGGTCCCCAGCAGTTCGTAGGGCCGGTTCGCCGACAGGACGATCAGCGGCACCCGGGCGTAGTTGGCCTCCACGACCGCCGGACCCAGATTGGCCACCGCGGTGCCCGAGGTCATGGCGATCGGCACCGGCCGGCCGCTGCCTGCAGCCAGACCGACGGCCAGGAAGCCGGCGGTGCGCTCGTCGATGCGCACGTGAAGTCGCAGCCGTCCGGCCCGGTCGGCGTCGGCCAGCGCGAACGCCAGGGGCGCGTTGCGGGAACCGGGGCACAGCACGACGTCGCGCACGCCGCCGCGGATCAGTTCGTCGACGACGACGCGGGCCTGGGTCGTCGAGGGGTTCACCCCTACAGGGTGGCACAGCCCGTGGCAGCGAGACGCTGGCCCAGCCCCCTAAGGGGCTTAGATGAGTGTTCCGGCGAAGAAGTCGAGGACGGCCTTGTTCACCGTGTCGTGGCGCTCCAGGAACCCGAGGTGACCGGTGTTGGCGATCTGCACGTAGCGGGCCTTCGGGATGGCCTCGGCCACCTCCCTGCCCAGCGCGGGCGGGGTGATCACGTCGTCGGCGAAGCCGATGACCAGGACCTCGTTGGGGATGGAACGGTAAGCCGGCAGCCGGTTCTCCACCGGCGCGACCCCGAGCTGGGCACGCCAACCCGGGGTGTATCGGAGCGGGAACGCGGTGAACATCTGCAGCCACTCGTCGACAGCCGGCGAGTTGATGGTCTTCGGCGAGAAGTTCTCCAGCACAGGGACTTTGGCCGCGAAGGTGTCGGGTAACTCGACGCCGGCATCGGCCAGCTCCAGGTCGGCGGTGCGGAACGCGATCCGGGTCGGGTCGATGCGGCCGCGGGTTCCCATCAGCGCCGCCTGCCGGACCAGGTCGGGCCGGGCGAGCATCAGTTCCTGGGCGATGAAGGCGCCCATCGACATCGCGACCACCCGGGTGGGGCCGCCGATGACCTTCTCGATGATGTCGATGGTGTCGCCGACCAGCTGGGCGGTGGTGAACCCGTCGGCGTTCGCGGTGGCGCCGACCCCGCGGTTGTCGAAGGTGATGCAGCGGTAACCGGCGTCGAGGAACACCGGGACCTGGTGGATGTGCCAGGTGCGTCCGGCGCCGCCGGTTCCGGCGATGAACAGAACCGGTTCGCCGGCGCCGGTGTCGTCGTAGGCCAGGTTGGTCATCCGGGCGACGCTAGCAAAGCGTGACAACGGCGGACACGGGCGATCCACCATTCACGCCGATCCGGGGCGGCGGCCAGAGCAACCAACCTGGCCGGATTCGGGGTGACCTCGCCCACCGGCAGACACCCGTCGACCGGCCGGAGGTCGGCGACATCGTCGACGAACAGCCCGCCGGTCGCCAGACCGCAGGCGTGGTCCAGGCGGGGCAGCGC
>CAZRFC010000126.1:5745-7615 GCA_964598975.1 uncultured Mycobacterium sp.
ATGTCGATCTGGGCGGCGATGTCCAGCATCGCGGTGATACCGCCCAGCGGAGCCACCTTGAGCACGGCGATGTCGGCGGCCCCGGCCCGAACCACCGCCAGCGGGTCGGTGGCCTTGCGGATGCTCTCGTCGGCGGCCACCGGGACGGCGACCCGGCGGCGGACCTCGGCGAGCTCGGCGACCGTTTGGCAGGGCTGTTCGAGGTACTCGATCGGCCCGTCGGCGGTGAGGGCCTGCGCCGCGGCGAGCGCCTGCGCCACACTCCAGCCGCCGTTGGCGTCCACCCGCACCGTCGGGACGGCGGACCGCACGGCGTTGACCCGGGCCACGTCGTCGGCCAGCGTCTGCCCGGGCTCGGCGACCTTTACTTTGGCCGTCGTGGCACCCGGGAAGCGCGCCATCACCTCGGGCACCTGTTCGGCGGGTATCGCGGGCACCGTGGCATTGATCGGGATGTCCTCGCGCAACGGCAAAGGCTTTGGGCGGTAGGCGGATTCGATCCCGGCGGCCAGCCAGTGCACGGCCTCCGGCGGCTCGTACTCGAGGAACGCGCCGAACTCGCCCCAGCCCACGGGACCGTCGATCAACGCGACCTCACGTTCGGTGATTCCGCGGAAACGAACCCGCATCGGAAGCGCGACGATGTGCAGTCGGTCCAGCAGGTCGTCCAGTGGCGGCAGCATCAGTCAGCCCGCCGGAAGCATCAGATGGCGCGTTCGCGGTTCTCCCAGTAGGGTTTTCGCAGGTCCTTCTTGAGCAGCTTGCCGGTGGGATTGCGGGGCAGCACCTCCATGATGTCGACGCTGCGCGGGCATTTGTAGCCGGCCAACTTCTCCCGGCACCACGAGATCAACTCCTCCGGGGAGGCCTGCTTGCCGTCGTAGAGTTCCACGACGGCCTTCACCGACTCGCCCCACTTCTCGTCTGGGATGCCGAACACCGCCGCGTCCATCACCGCCGGATGGTCGGTGAGCGCACGCTCCACCTCCACCGAGTAGATGTTCTCCCCGCCGGAGATGATCATGTCCTTGAGCCGATCCTCGACGAAGACGAATCCGCCGTCGTCGACCCGGCCGATGTCACCGGTCCGGAACCAGCCGTCGGAGGTGATGGCCTCCCGGGTGGCGTCCGGCTTGTTGTGGTAGCCCTCCATCAATTGCGGTGTGCGGAACCACAATTCGCCCGGCTGTCCTTGCGGAACCTCTTCGAGCGTGTCGGGGTTGACCACCTTGACCTCGACCTCGTTCATGGGTTGGCCAGCACTGTGCAGACGCTCCGGACGCGACCCGTCGCGGTGGGCTTCCGGGGACAGTTGGGTGACCGCGCCGCACACCTCGGTCAGCCCGTACACCTGGACGAAGTCGGTGTTGGGGAAATCCACCAGCGCTTGTTTGAGCAGTGCCGGTGGCATCGGCGAGGCCCCGTAGACGAAGGTTCGTAACCGGTTGAATAGGTTGACCGCGTCGGGGCCCATCTCCATGACTTTGGCCAACACGGCGGGCACCAGGAAGGTGCGGGTAGCCCCGGCCAGCATCGCACCGGCCAGTGACGCGCCGTCGACCTCGCGAGTCATGATGGTGGGGATTCCGGCGTGGATGCCGAACTGCATGTAGGACGAGCCGCCGACGTGGAACAGCGGCATCGAGACCATGCTCTTGTCGTCGGCCTCGAACTCGAAGGTGTTGGAGTTGACGGTGTGCGCCATCAGGGCGGCCTGGCTGAGCCGGATGCCCTTGGGATTCCCGGTGGTGCCCGAGGAGTACATGATGACGCAGACGTCGTCGGGGCTGACGTCGGCGCCGCGGTCCCGGGGGGTCGCGGCGGCGAGCATGGCCTCGTATTCGTCGCCGTCCGCACCGTCGGGGGTGAC
>CAZRFC010000126.1:7625-10715 GCA_964598975.1 uncultured Mycobacterium sp.
GTCGTCGCCTTCCGGCTTGACGGAGATGACGTGCTCGACGTGGGTGAGCCGGTCCCGGATGGCGTCGATCGAACCCTTCAGTTCGGCGCCGACGATGATGAGCTTGGCGCCGCAGTCGTTGAGGACGTAGTCCATCTCGTCGCCGGCCAGCCGGAAGTTGATGATCGCGGTGGCCGCGCCCAGGCTGGCGGCCGCCAGAGTGGTCTCCACACACGCCGGATGGTTCTTGTCCAGGAAGGCCACCACATCGCCGCGGCTGATGCCGTGCTCGGCGAGCGCGCCGGCCAGTCGGCGTACCCGGTCGTCGAACTGCTTCCAGGTGAAGGTGCGGCTCAGATAGGACACCGCCTCCTCGTCGGGCTTGACCTCAGCCCAGTAGGTCAGCCGGTCGTCAAGAAAGCGCGGTTCGGGAGCGTCAGCCATACCCGACAGGGTGCCACGTCAGGACGGCGGCGCGGTTCGATTTGGCCGCAGCAGAATCCAGGCGACGACCATGGCGACCAGCGGCACCGCGGTCATGATCAGACTGACCTCGTGGATGGCCGTCAGCCAGCTCGACGAGGCCTCCGAAACCACCCAGCGGGCCTGCTCGGGGTCGAGGACCTCGCTGCCCGACGTGGTGGGGGCGGCGCCGTGGGCCACGCGCAGCGCCTCCCGGGCCTGCTCCTCGCTGATGCCGGAGCCCTCCAGTTTGCTGCGGCCGTCACGGACGAACAACGTGGTGCCGACGAGAGCGAACAAGGCGGGGCCCAGTGAGTAAGCGGCCTGGCCGACCGCGGGTTTGACCGCGGACACCACGCCGCCGAGTTCCGGTGGCGCGCTGGACATCATGATCGTCGACTGCGGGGTCTGCACCACCGCACCGCCGATCGCGTTGAGGGCCACACCGATACCGAGAACGGCGATCGGCGTGGTCTCGTTCAGCACCACCAGCATCGCCATGCTGACCGCCAGAATGCCCAACCCGAACACCAGCACGGCCCGCTCGCCGAACCGGGCCACCGCCCGTCCGGCCACCACCGCGGCCGCCGAGGCGATCAGCATGGCGGGAACCAGCAGCAGGCCGAGCAGTTCGGGCGACTCGCCGCGGATGGTCACCAGGTAGTAGGCGAACAGGATGGTGCCGCCGCCGCCGAGGAAGTTGAACGTGGCTCCGGCGGTCAGGGCGGCGTTGAACCGGCCGGAGGAGAAGATCCGCATGTCCAGGGCGGGGGCGTCGGTGCGCATTTCCCAGCGGACGAACGCCACTCCGAGCGCCAGGCCCGCCGCGATCAGCACCAGGGCAAGCGGGTTGAGACCGCCCTGCAGTTCGGTCAGCCCGTAGATGACGGTGACCAGTGCGGCGGCGATCAGCGCGATCCCCGGCAGGTCGAGTTTGCGCTGATCGCGGACGGTTTCGGGGACGTAGCGCAGAGTGATGAGGAGAGTGACCGCCGCCAGCGCCGGGGTGACCAGCAGGCAGGCCCGCCATCCGAATTGGCTTGCCAGCCAACCACCGATGGCGGGCTGGAACACCGCCAGTGCGTGCCCGGCGCCCAGGTAGGCGGCGATGGCCGCCGCCCGTCGTCCGGGCGGGAAGACCGCGTTGATGATGGCCAGGGACAGGCCCAGCACGAACGCGAACGCCACCCCGAGACCTGCCCGGGCGACGATCAGCACCGAGACGTGCGGTGCCACCGCGCCGAGCAACCCGAACGCGATGGACCCGTAGCAGCCGACGGCGAACATCCGCTTCATCCCGGCCAGGTCGCCCAGTGCGCCGGCGCCGAGCACCGCTGCGGCCAGTGTCAGGGTGCACAGCGAGGCAAGGAAACTCGCGGTGGCGGGGGTGAAATCCAGACCGCGCCGGACTTCCGCCAGATTGGCCGACAGAATGGTCGGGTCGGCGGCGGTGATGCTGTAACCCAGACCCATCGCAACGATGGTCATCGTGGCTGCCCGGCCGCTGACAAGGGTTTGGGCCATCGTCTGATGCTAGGCGCGCGAGGCCTGATGGGGGCCGGACCGCGCCAGATCGGCGACGCCGCGCGAGACCCTGGCCGGAAATTGGAACACGTTCTAGTGTTGCAGGTATGCCCACCGTCGATTCTTCGCGACCGAGTTCGTCGGCTGACATGGTGCGTCATCCGCTGCACACCGGCCACCTGACCGTGGGCGCGTTGCGGCGGCACCATGACCGGCCGGTGTTGTTCCTCGGCGACACCACCCTGACCGGCGGGCAGCTCGCCGATCGGATCAGCCAGTACATCCAGGCCTTCGAAGCCCTCGGGGCGGGGACCGGTGCCACCGTCGGGCTGCTGTCGCTGAACCGGCCGGAGGTGCTGATGATCATCGGCGCCGGTCAGACCCAGGGCTACCGGCGCACCGCTCTGCACCCACTGGGGTCACTGGACGACCACGCCTATGTCCTCACCGACGCAGGCGCGACGTCGCTGATCATCGACCCCATCCCGATGTTCGTCGAACGGGCGCTGGGGCTGCTGGAGAAGGTGCCGTCGTTGGCCAGAGTGCTCACCCTCGGGCCGGTGCCCACGGAGTTGGCGGACGTCGGCGTCGACCTCATCGCCGAGGCGGCGCGCTACCCGGTGCGGCCGCTGACCGTGGCGGAACTGCCGCCCGGTCACATCGGCGGCCTGACCTACACCGGCGGCACCACCGGCAAGCCCAAGGGGGTCATCGGCACGGTCGGGTCGATCCTGACCATGACCACCGTGCAGCTGGCCGAGTGGGAGTGGCCCGAGCATCCGCGGTTCCTGATGTGCACCCCGCTGTCGCATGCCGGGGCGGCGTTCTTCGTGCCGACCATCGTCAAGGGCGGCGAGATGATCGTGCTACCCAAATTCGATCCCGCCGAGGTGCTGCGGGTCATCGAGGAACGTCGGATCACCGCCACGATGCTGGTGCCCTCGATGATCTACGCGTTGATGGACCATCCCGACTCCCACACCCGGGACCTCTCCTCGCTGGAGACGGTGTACTACGGAGCGTCCGCGATGAACCCGGTTCGGCTGGCCGAGGCGATCCGACGGTTCGGCCCGATCTTCGCGCAGTACTACGGCCAGTCCGAGGCGCCGATGGTGATCACCTACC
>CAZRFC010000127.1:0-10685 GCA_964598975.1 uncultured Mycobacterium sp.
CCGCGCGTGATCGGGAATCGTTCCGTGGCCGCGTCTGCGCGCCAGCGGCCTCCCGCCTCTGCTTCCGTTGACGCGGACGGCGGTTCGGTGGCGCAGCCGCTGGCCTGGACCGCACTGGCCGCCAGCCGACGCGAACCGGGAGCGGGATCGACGACGGCTGCCACCGGGATCCAGAACTTCATCGGCATCTTCGTCGGCGACGGCACTGCCGGCCACCCGAACGCGGGCATCCTGGTCGGCAGCGGCTACAGCTGGACGGCGGAAACCTGCAATCAGGGCACGCCCTGCAACGGCGGTCGGGCCGGACTGCTGATCGGCAACGGCGGCAGTGGTTTTGGCGGCGGTAACGGCGGCTCGGCCGGACTGTTCGGTAACGGTGGTGACGGCGGCTCGGCAGCCAACGGCGGCGCGGGTGGCAACGGCGGTCGCGGAGGTTTGGTCACTGGCAACGGCGGTGCCGGCGGGGCGGGCGGTGACTCAACCACCGGGCCGGGTGGTGCCGGAGGTAAGGGTGGCAACGCCGGTTGGTTGGCGGTGCTGGGTAACGGTGGCGCCGGCGGTGCAGGCGGCGCGGGCACCACCGCCGGCGGCGCGGGCGGCGCCGGCGGGAGGGCCGCGTTGTGGTCCGGTACCGGCGGCTCCGGCGGAGCCGGCGGCGCCAGCTCGGGCGTCAGTGTCGTCCCCGGTCCCGGTACGGGCGGGAAGGGCGGCAGGGGCGGAAGCGGCGGAAACGGCGGCTTGCTGGGGGTTCAGGGCCACGGTGGCAACGGCGGTTCGGGCGGCATCGCGTCCGGTTCGGGCGGGTTCGGTGGTGCCGGCGGCGACGGCGGCAACACGGGACTGCTGGCCCTTGTCGCAAACGCCGGGACCGGTGGCGACGGTGGCTGGGCCACGGGGGTGGATGGAACAGGCGGTGCCGGTGGTCCCGGCGGCCGGGCGGGCGCCCTGGCCTTCGCCGGTGACGGCGGGGCCGGCGGCGACGGGGGAGCGGGCAGCTTTGCGGGTGGGCAGGCCGGCGCGGGCGGCGCAGCGGCATTCACGGGGACCGGCGGTGCCGGGGGCGCCGGAAGCTGGATGCAGTCGGGCGGGACCGGTGGGCGAGGCGGGATTTTCTCCGGCACCGGGGGTGCAGGCGGGACCGGCGGTCCGCTCGGCATCGGCGGAACTGGCGGAGCAGCAGGCCTTTTCGGTACCGGTGGGACCGGAGGCGGCGGCGGTACGCTCGCCGCGGGCGGTGTCGGTGGAGTGGGCGGACGCCTCCGCGGTGACGGCGGTGACGGCGGTACCGGCGGGGTCTTGGGTGCCGGCGGGGCAGGCGGTGACGCCGGGCTATGGGGTGCTGGTGGCGCGGCAGGAAATGCCGGTGGGGCGCCCACCGTTCCGCTGACCTACGACTACGCGGCAAATCAGCCGACAACCCAGATCACCATCTTCGGTCGAGAGATCACCACCTTGGTCGACACCGGGGCACCCGGCTTGGTCATCCCGTACACCCTTCTTGAGGGTGTCGACCTCGGACCGCCGACCGGGATCACCGGGATGATCCCGTACGGCGTGGACCCGACGTACCAGAAGGACTATTTCGACGTCTACCTGGTGCCCGTCGAGTTCGAGAATGGGATCGCAACCTCCTCGATACCCGTCGGTGTGATCACAAGAGTCGAATACCTGTCCGGCGATACGTGGGTGGACATTCCGGCCTCGCAATGGGCGGAGTACGGCGTAGGACCCGACCTGGGAGTGGGTGTCGGGGCGACCGAACCCACTGTCAACGTCAAGAGTCCGATCTACGCCCTGCCCGGCACTCTCGCGAACGGGTTGCTCATCGACGCGTCGGCCGATGACCGGTCGATCACATTCGGCGACAACCCACTTCCGGGAGTGGCGCATGTTCCAGGCTGGCGGGGAACGCTTCTCAGCTACGAGATCGTCAGTCCTGGGGGGATGATCGGCAGCCTTACGCCGGCCAGTCAGAGCTTTATCGACAGCGGCGGCCTCGGGGGAAGTGTTGCGGCGAGCGCCCTTCCGTCGGATCTGCGCAACTCCCAGACCCTACCGTTGGGCACCAAGATCAACGTGTACGCATCCGATGGGAAATGGCTCTACCAGACCAGCATCACCCGGGAAGACACCAACGGCGAGACCACGGTGATTAGCGGGTCAGGTACCTCGGACTACATGAACACCGGGTTGGCGCCATTCCTCCTGGGTCCGTTGTACTTCGACTACTCCACCACCGATGGGATCGCCGTGTGGGACTACTCATGGCCGCAGTGACGGCACCGGTAAACCGAACTCTCGCTTGAGTACCGTCCGCGCCGCGTAGTAGCCGCTCATCCCATGAACCCCGCCACCCGGCGGTGTGGCCGATGAGCACAGGTAGGCCTTGGGAACCGGTGTGCTCCAGGGATTTACCCGCGGGGTGGGCCCGAGCAGTGCGCGCAGCACGTTGTTGCCGCCCACTCCGATATCGCCGCCGACGTAGTTGGCGTCATGCCGGTGCAGGCGGGCTGCCGGGATGCTCCGCGCTGCAACGACGATGTCGGAGAAGCCCGGTGCGAAACGTTCCATCACCGACACGATGGCGTCGCGTTGATCTATCGACGACCCCGCCGGAACGTGGGCGTAGGTCCAGAACGGTCGGCGGCCCCCGGCGTCGACCCGGCCCGGGTCGGCGACCCAGGACTGCGCGGCCAGCACCATCGGCCAGTCGGCGTGCCGGCCGGCGGAGACCTCCTTTTCGGCGTAGGCCGTCTGCCGGCGGGTGCCGCCGAGGTGCAGAGTCGGCACCGTCGCCAGACGCGCGTCGGACCATGGAATGTCCTGCGAGAGAACGAAATCAACCTTCGCGACGCCGGCGCCGAAGGTGTAGCGGCGCAGCGAGCGCGCGTAGCGGTCGGGCAACGAGTCGCCGTAAATCTCCAGCAGTGCGGTGGGGGCGGTGTCATAGAGCACCACACCCGGCGGGGGAGCGTTGACCTCGACACCGGCGTGCAGCACCCCGCCGTGGGCGCACAGGTCGTCCATCAACGCGTCGGCGATGGCCTGGCTCCCGTCGACTGGAACCGGCCAGCCGGAGGTGTGCGCCAACGTCGCCAGCAACAAGCCGGCGCCGGCGGCCACCAGCGATGGCATCCTGGCGATGGTGTGGGCGGCCACGCCGGTGAACAGAGCCCGGGCGTCCTCACCGCGCAACCTGTTCCAGGCGGGGGTGCCCTGCTCGAGCATCCGCTGGCCCAGCAGTGCTGCCGCCGGGATGCCCGGCGGCAGCGAGCGCTTGTCGCCGATAAGGAAACCCACGACGTCGTCGCTGCGGGCCGCCAGCGGACCGAGCAGATGCCGCCATGACGAACCGTCGGCCAACTCGGCGCAGGTTCGGTCCAGATCCTGATAGGCCAGGGCGGCGGGCCGGCCGGGCAGCGGGTTGGCGTAGGAGATCTCCGGCACCGTCAGTCCGACCCCCCGTGCCCGAAGATCGAACTCGGCAAAGAACGGGGAAGCCAGCGCCAGCGGGTGGATCGCCGAGCAGATGTCGTGACGCACCCCGCTGAACTCCGGATCCGGAAGGGTCCGGGACCCCCCGCCCAGGGTCTGCTGAGCCTCCAGAACCTGAACCTTCAGCCCGGCCCGGGCACACACCACGGCCGCTGCGAGCCCGTTAGGTCCGCTGCCCACGACGGTGACGTCCATGCGGATGATTGTTTCCCATTTCGTGCCATTTAGGCTGTCCGGGTGACTTTGCCCGTTGTACTGATCGCTGACAAGCTTGCCGAGTCCACCGTCGCCGCCCTCGGCGACCAGGTGGAGGTCCGCTGGGTGGACGGTCCGGACCGTCCCAAGCTGCTGGAAGCGGTGAAAGACGCCGACGCCCTGCTGGTCCGCTCGGCAACCACCGTCGACGCCGAGGTGATCGCGGCGGCCCCGAAGCTGAAGATCATCGCCCGCGCCGGGGTGGGCCTCGACAACGTCGACGTGGACGCCGCTACCGCCGCCGGCGTGCTGGTAGTCAACGCCCCCACCTCCAATATCCACAGTGCCGCCGAGCACGCGCTGGCGCTGATGCTGTCGGCGGCCCGACAGATCCCAGCCGCCGACGCCACGCTGCGAGAGAAGACCTGGAAGCGGTCCAAGTTCAACGGCACTGAAATCTTCGGCAAGACCGTCGGCGTGGTCGGCCTGGGCCGAATCGGGCAGTTGGTGGCGCAGCGCTTGGCTGCGTTCGGCACCCACGTCATCGCCTACGACCCCTATGTACCGCCGGCCCGCGCTGCCCAGCTCGGTATCGAACTGCTGCCGCTGGATGACGTTCTGGCCCGCGCCGACTTCATCTCGGTGCACCTGCCCAAGACGAAGGAGACCGCCGGCCTGCTCGGCAAGGAGGCCCTGGCCAGGACAAAGCCCGGGGTGATCATCGTCAACGCAGCCCGCGGCGGCCTGATCGACGAGCAGGCCCTGGCCGACGCCATCAAGAGCGGCCACGTCCGCGGCGCCGGTTTGGATGTGTTCTCGACCGAGCCGTGTACCGACAGCCCGCTTTTTGACCTGCCGGAAGTCGTCGTGACACCGCACCTGGGTGCGTCGACCTCCGAGGCGCAGGACCGGGCCGGCACCGACGTGGCCGAAAGCGTCAAGCTCGCCCTGGCCGGTGAATTCGTGCCCGACGCGGTCAACGTCGCCGGTGGTGCGGTCAGCGAGGAGGTCGCGCCCTGGTTGGAACTCGTCCGCAAACTCGGTTTGCTCGTCGGCGTGCTGGCGACTGAGCCGCCGGAAAGCCTCACCGTCCAGGTTTCCGGTGAGTTGTCCTCGGAAGACGTTGGGGTGCTGAAGCTCTCGGCACTGCGTGGTCTGTTCTCGACCATGACTGACCAGCAGGTCACCTTCGTCAACGCTCCGGCACTGGCCACCGATCGGGGCCTGGACACCCAACTGGCGACGGCCAGCGAGAGTCCAAATCACCGCAGCCTGGTCGACGTCCGGGTGGTGGGTCCGGACGGATCGGTGGTCAACGTTTCCGGCACTCTGACGGGCCCGCAGGAGGTGCAGAAGGTCGTGTCGATCAACGGCCGCAGCTTCGACCTTCGCGCCGAGGGGGTGAACCTGATCCTGCATTACGGGGACAAGCCCGGCGCACTCGGCAAGATCGGCACCCTTCTCGGCGAGGCCGGTGTCAACATCGCGGCCGCGCAGATGAGCCAGGACACCTCCGGCGGCGGCGCGACGGTGATGCTGCGCCTGGACCGCGACGTTCCGGCCGACGTGCGCGCCGCCATTCGCGACGCCGTCGAGGCCACCACGCTCGAAGTTGTGGACCTGTCGTGAATCGCACCACCAAGCTCGCCGTCATCCCCGGTGACGGGATCGGGCCCGAGGTGATCGGCGAGGCACTGCAGGTGCTCGATGCGGTGCTGCCCGGGGTGGACAAGACGCACTATGACCTCGGCGCCAAGCGCTACCACGCCACCGGAGAGGTGTTGCCGGACGGGGTGATCGACGAACTGCGCGGCCATGACGCCATCCTGCTCGGCGCGATCGGTGACCCGTCGGTGCCCAGCGGCGTGCTCGAACGTGGTCTGCTGTTGCGCACCCGCTTCGAACTCGATCACCACGTGAACCTGCGTCCCAGTCGGCTCTACGACGGGGTGTCCAGCCCACTGGCGGGTGACCCGGCGATCGACTTCGTCGTCGTCCGCGAGGGCACCGAAGGCCCGTACACCGGCAACGGCGGAGCCATCCGGGTGGGCACACCGCACGAGGTGGCCACCGAGGTGAGCGTCAACACCGCGTTCGGGGTGCAACGGGTGGTGCGGTACGCCTTCGACATGGCCCGCGCCCGCCGCAAACACCTGACCCTGCTGCACAAGACCAACGTGCTGACCTTCGCCGGTAACCTATGGTCGCGACTGGTCGACGAGGTGGGTCGGGACTATCCCGACGTCGAGGTTGCCTATCAGCACATCGACGCCGCCACCATCCACATGGTCACCGACCCCGGCCGATTCGACGTCATCGTTACCGACAACCTGTTCGGCGACATCATCACCGACCTGGCCGCTGCGGTGTCGGGCGGGATCGGGCTGGCCGCCAGCGGGAACATCGACGCAACCGGCGCCAACCCGTCGATGTTCGAACCGGTTCACGGTAGCGCGCCCGACATCGCCGGCAAGGGCATCGCAGATCCCACCGCCGCGGTGATGAGTGTGGCGCTGCTGCTGTCCCATCTCGGGGAGGACGCGGCCGCCGCCCGGGTTGACAAGGCCGTCGCCGACCATCTGGCCACCCGTAAGGGATCCCTGTCGACCAAAGAGGTCGGTGAACGAATCCGCGCCCGGCTCTAAGGCGAAATCACTTCGCGCAGAACAGTTTCGACTCGCTCGTCGAACGGGCCCCGCACTTTCAACATCGGCAGTTCGGGGTGCTCGGCGAAGATCGAGTCGAGGATCTGCTGGGACCTCGCCCGGGCCTGCGAACCGTCGCGCTGAGGGTCCGCCCGCCAGGGGAAGTCATCCTGGCACCACACCACCCGGTCGCTGCGCGCCGTCCACTCCAATGCGCGCGCCAGTAGCGAGTCGTCGTCGTAGTACTGGATGCTGTACACCGCCGTCATCAGCGGGCCGCTGTCCGACACCGCCCACCCCAGACCTGTCCGCTCCGCTCTCCGCAGCGCATCCAGTTCCGACTCGCGGTGAGCGACCATCACCGCGGGCTGCTCGGCCGCCAGTGGCACCCGGCCCTGCCGGTCGACCCAGTCGCGCAGGAACTCGGAGACGACTACCGCCGGCAGTCGAATCCCCAGCGCTGCGGCCAGGGTCGACTTGCCGGTGCATTCCCCGCCCACTACCGAGATAAGTTCAGGCACGGGCAGTCGCCTGCTCGGACGGTTGCGCGGAGGCGCGTGCGGACCAGGCCCGCCACCCGGTCAGGGCCATCGGGATGAGGACCGCATAGAACAGTGACGTGAAGTAGAGACCCTGGCTCGCATAGAGCGCCGCGCCGACGGTGTTCACCGCGACCCACACGAACCAGGTCTCGATCTTCTGCAACACCATCAGCAGCTGCCCGGCCAGCGATCCCACCAGCATGAAGGCATCGCCCCAGGTGGCAACTCCGCCGATGCGCTGCAGCAGTGGCGCCAGCAGTGCCCACAGCGCAACGACCCCGATTGTGCCGCGAAGGCGGGCCACCGGGGTCAGGCGAGTCGGCGTAGCGGCACCCTCGCGGCCCCAGGAGAACCAGCCCCAGATTGCCGCGGCAATGAAGATCAACTGCATTGCGGCGGAGGCGAATAGGTCGAATTCCACGAACAGCCAACCGTAGAGCAGGCTGGACAGGAAGTAGAAGGGCCACGTCCATCTGGTCCCGCGGATTCCCAGGCCGATGGCGATGAAGGCCAAAATCACCGAGGCGAATTCGATCGCGGTGACCTCGTAGCCCCACAGCGTGAAAAGCACAGTCATAGTCGACGCTCCCTGCCCGGCATTACCCGGACGGTTGTGCGGTCGGCGGCGCCGTATGCCACCTTCTCAGACCGGTTGCCCCGGACTCCCGCGGTTATTTCCTCGGTCACCCAGATTAGCGGCCCCCAAATGGGTCAGGGATCCGGATCGTCCGGGACCAGAGGTATTGCCAGTATCGGGAATAGGGCGCACACCACGAAGGCCAGCGGGTAACCCGCCAAGCCGATCAGCGCCCCGAAGGCCGGCGGGGTCAGACCGGTCATCAACAACTGGCTGGTGTTCTGCGCGCCCAGGGCCCGTCCGCTCCAGAACGGGCCAGCGATCTCGGCGATCGCGGTGAAGGCCAGGCCGTTGTCGCTCACCGTCACCACCGACGCCACGATCAACACCGCGACACTCCAGCCCGCGTCGACTGCGTCGGTGAGCGCCAGTAGCAACATCGACACCGCAGCGGCCGCCGCAATGATCCGGATGGGACGCAGTCGGGCGCCCACCTTGTCCGACCACCGGCCCGCGGCGATACGACCCAACGCTCCCAGAAGTTGGGAGACCGTCACCAACACACCGGCAGCGGCCGGCGACCATCCGTGTTCGCTCATCAGCCACACGAGTGCGAAGGTCCACACCAATGCCTGCGGAACCACCAGCAGCACCGAGACCGCGTGGATCCGCCAGAGCAACTGTGAGCCGCGGTAGGGATTGGCCAGGTCCTCGGGGGGAGCTTCGGCGCGCGGCGGCCGGGGCGGGTCGATCACCGCCACTGCACACACCACCGCGGCCAGCGCGCACACCGCCGCGGGGAACATCAACGCCGCCCCGATGCCATGGTTGTGCGCCAACTGCGGCATCACCAAGGCGCCCAGACCGACCCCCAACGGCTGGGCGGTCTGCCGGATCCCCATCGCCAGGCCGCGCTGCTCGGCGGGAAACCAGCCCACCACCAACCGGCCGCTGGCCGAGTTACTGCTCGCTGCGGCCATTCCGCCGAGAAAGAGGAACGCCCCCGTGGCCACCAGCGATGACGACAGCGCGGCCCCCAGTGCCGCCGCGGCCGTCAGCGCCGAGCCCACCCACAGCACGAAGCGCTCCCCGGCTCGGTCCACCACATAGCCCCAGGGAATCAGGGTGGGCACCATCCCGAACTTCGGCATCGCCGAGATCAGGCCGGCCAGTGCGAGGTCAAGGCCGAAGCCGGAGTGCAGGGTCGGAATCAGGAATGCGACACCATTGATGAAGACGTTGGCGAACAGGGTGGCGAACAGCGCTATGGACAACATCGCCCACCGTCGCGCGGCGCCGTCCCCGCCACCCGTTGAGCGAGGACCCTTGCGGATGTTTACTCGCACTGGTTCCTCACTCGGCGGCGTTCGGGGTCCTAAGGCCCCTGCATTGTCACGCCACTAGGCTGTCACGAATGCGCCTGGGTCGTATCGCCAGCCCCGATGGGGTCGCCTTCGTGAGCATAGAAGGCGAACCGGATCACGAGGTGGCCCGCGAGATCAAAGAGCATCCCTTCGGCACGCCCACCTTCACCGGCCGGTCCTGGCCGCTTGGGGACGTCCGCCTGCTGGCACCAATCCTGGCCAGCAAGGTGGTGTGCATGGGCAAGAACTACGCGGCCCATATCGAGGAGATGGCAGAAGCCACCGGCCCGGCGCCGGAAGACCCGGTCATCTTCCTCAAACCCAACACCGCCATCATCGGGCCCGGGGTGCCGATTCAATTGCCCGCCAACGCTTCCCCGGTGCACCACGAGGGTGAGTTGGCGGCGGTCATCGGCCGGCCCTGCAAGGACGTTCCGGCGGCCAAGGCGCGCGACGTCATCCTGGGCTACACCATCGCCAACGACGTCTCGGCGCGCGATCAGCAGAAGGCCGACGGGCAGTGGATGCGCGCCAAGGGGCACGACACCTTCTGCCCGGTCGGTCCGTGGATCGTCACCGATCTGGACCCCTCAGATCTCGAGATCCGCACCGAGGTCAACGGCGTTGTGCGCCAACGTAGTAGGACCTCCCTGATGATCCACGACATCGGTGCGATCATCGAGTGGATGTCGGCGGTGATGACCCTGCTTCCGGGCGACCTCATCCTCACCGGCACCCCCGAAGGAGTGGGGCCGATCGAGGATGGCGACATCGTCAGTGTCAGTGTCGAGGGCATCGGAACCCTGACCAACCCAGTGATCCGGAAAGGCGTCAGATGACCGCGCAAGACTTGGATCGGGCCGTACGGGTTCGGTTCTGCCCGTCGCCGACCGGGACGCCGCACGTGGGGCTGGTCCGGACCGCGCTGTTCAATTGGGCCTACGCCCGGCACACCCATGGCACGTTCGTTTTTCGCATCGAGGACACCGACGCCGCCCGGGATTCCGAGGACAGCTACAACGCAATCCTGGAGGCACTGCGCTGGCTGGGTTTGGACTGGGACGAGGGTCCGGAGGTGGGTGGGCCGCATGGGCCGTACCGGCAGTCGCAGCGCGGCCAGATCTACCGCGATGTGATCGCGCGCCTGGTGGCGGCCGGGGAGGTCTATCCGGCCTATTCCACCCCCGAGGAGGTCGAGGCTCGTCATCTGGCCGCCGGCCGCAACCCGAAGTTGGGTTACGACAATTTCGACCGTGACCTGACCGCGGAGCAGTGTGCCGAGTTCGAGGCGCAGGGCCGCAAGCCGGTGCTGCGGCTGCGGATGCCCGACGAGGACCTCAGCTGGCATGACCTGGTGCGCGGCGAGACCACCTTTGCGGCCGGCACGGTTCCCGACTTTGCTTTGACCCGCGCCAGTGGTGACCCGCTATACACGCTGGTCAACCCGGTCGACGACGCCGTGATGAAGATCACCCACGTGCTGCGTGGTGAAGACCTGCTGCCGTCCACCCCACGCCAGATCGCGTTGCACCGGGCGTTGATCCGCATCGGCGTGGGGGAGCGCGTTCCCGAATTCGCCCACCTGCCAACGGTTCTGGGGGAGGGCACCAAGAAGCTGTCCAAGCGGGATCCGCAGTCCGATCTTTTCTTGCACCGCGATCGCGGGTTCCTGCCCGAGGGTCTGCTGAACTACCTTGCGCTGCTGGGGTGGGGCATCGCCGAGGACCGCGACGTGTTCACCCTGCCAGAAATGGTGGAGGCCCTCGACGTAGTCGACGTCAACTCCAACCCGGCCCGTTTCGACCAGAAAAAGGCCGAGGCCATCAACGCCGAGCACATCCGCCGGCTGCCGCCCGCCGAAGTCGCC